>DAIRTY010000015.1:0-16540 GCA_036803645.1 Acidobacteriaceae bacterium
CCACGCCGACGCTGCACGAGGTCGTCTTCTCCGACCGCCTGCAATCCGCCAATGGCGTCAAGACCGGCGACATCGCCAAGCGCCTCATCGACTACGGCTTCCATCCCTACACCGTCAGCTTCCCCATGATCGTGCATGGCGCGATGATGATCGAGCCGACCGAGAGCGAGAGCCGCGAAGAGCTGGACCTGCTGATCGACGCGCTCGAGCAGATCGCGCGCGAGGCGGCAGAGAATCCCGAGCTGGTGCAGACCGCTCCGCACACCACACGCCTGCGCCGGCTGGACGAAACCACCGCCGCGCGCAAGCCCGTACTGCGCTGGAAACCGACGGTGTAAAGCATCGCGCACCATGCAAAATACGGGGATTCTTCCCCTTCACTTCGTTCGAGGGTCAGAATGACAACTTCATTTTTCTGTGACCGTTGGACAACGAGAGAGGCGTTACGCCCCGCCGCGACGCAGCTCCTTCGTCTTCAGCACGATCATGGTCTCGTAGATCGCCTGTAGCGTGGCGTAGGTGACGCCCGCCGCGCCGTCCAGCACCGCGCCGCGCACAAACATCATGTAGAGCCACTTGATCAGTGGCCTTCCCGGCAGCCGGTAGAAGATCGCCTTCTGGTGCAGCCGCCGCGTGTGGAAATCGGGATCGCGCAAGGCCGAGCGCAGGCTCGGGTGCTGTAGTCCCTGCTGGCTGTAGATCAGCTCGGCCTCCATCGTCGAGTAGGTGTTGTGCTTCGCTATCCAGCACGCAAATCCCTTGGAGAACGGGAAATGGTCGAGCGGATGCGCCAGCTCCGCGACAGGCCCGTCGATCTCCAGCACCTCGTTGATGGGGCGCGTGTACCTTGCCCGCTCCGGTCGCACCAGCCGGATGTAGAACGGCGTGAGCTGCGCGTGCTTCAGCCATGTGCCGAAGAGATAATCGCGCCGCCACAGGCGAAACGCTGCTGTGTTCGCCGGCGCTTCGCGGACCACGCGCTGCATCTCTTCGCACAGCTCCGGGGTGGGCCGCTCGTCGGCGTCCAGCAGGAAGACCCACGGATGCCTGAACGCGATGCCCAGCGCGGCGTTGCGATGTGTCGCGTAGTCGTCGAATACGCGGCTATGCACCTGCGCGCCGGCCGCGCGCGCAATCTCCAGCGTCCGATCCGTGCTGCACGAGTCGAAGACATGCACATCGTCCGACCACGCAACCGAGGCCAGCGCGCCGGGCAGATCGCGCTCTTCATTCCTAGTAAGGATGAGGACGGAGATCATCGCAGAGAACTCATGGCCAATAGTATCGCTCTGCCGCAGACAATCGACTTCTTCGGCGGAGGTTTGGTGGGCCCACAAGGACTTGAACCTTGAACCAACGGATTATGAGTCCGCTGCTCTGACCAATTGAGCTATGGGCCCCTCGTCTGCCATGCTACTGCATCCACGCTCTCGACGGTGATAGCAGTTGTGCCGCGCAGCTCCGGAGCTATCCTGCTGCGCTTCATGACCGCTGCGCATCATGGCCGGGTCGCTCTGCGCGGCTGGGGTGTGATTCAATGAATCTAGCGGTTATGCAATCAATCTACAATGATGGCCTTTGAGAATACAGCTTCGCGAGGTCCCTGGAACGTGCAGCGCCGATGGAAGGCTGCGACGCGCAAGTTGCGCGAGCTGGGCTCGATCGCATCGGCGCTGCTCGACACCGCGCATCCTTACATGGCGCACATTGTGCCCATGCGCCGCTGCAATCTTTCCTGCGCCTACTGCAACGAGTTCGACGCCGTCTCCGACCCGGTACCCATCGAGGAGATGGAGCGGCGCATCGACGAGCTTGGCCGTCTCGGCACCTCGGTCATCACCATCTCCGGCGGCGAACCGCTGCTTCATCCCGAACTCGACCGCATCATCGCGCGCATCCGCCGCACCGGCGCCATCGCCGGAATGATCACCAACGGCTATCTGTTGATGCCGGCCCGCATCGCACGCCTCAACCGCGCCGGCCTCGACCACATGCAGATCTCCATCGACAACGTGATGCCGGACGCGGTCTCGAAGAAGAGCCTGAAGGTCCTCGATGCAAAGCTGAAGATGCTGGCCGAACACGCCGACTTCCACGTCAACATCAACTCCGTGGTGGGCGGCGGAATTGCCAATCCGACCGACGCGCTGACGGTAAGCGAGCGGGCGCTGGCGCTGGGATTCTCCTCGACCATCGGAATTATTCACGATGGCAGCGGGCAGTTGAAGCCGCTGGGCGAGGCGGAGCGCACGGTGTGGGACAAGGTCCGCCGCCTCACACGCAGAAATTACTCCCGCTTCAACCATTTTCAGGAGGCCATCGCCAACGGCCAGCCCAACGACTGGCGATGCCGCGCCGGCGCGCGTTACCTCTACATCTGCGAGTTCGGGCTGGTGCACTACTGTTCGCAGCAGCGCGGATACCCAGGCGTGCCGCTCGCCGAGTACGGCAATGCGGACATCAAGCGCGAGTTTCTCACTGCCAAGAGCTGCGCGCCAAACTGCACCATCAGTTGCGTGCATCAGGTCAGCTATATCGACCACTGGCGCGCGCCGCAAACCTCGCAGATCACTCCCGGCGGCGCACATGGCGCCAACCCTGGAGCCGATGCGGGGCTGGTGCAGCTTCGCTGATCCTGGCTGACGCCGAGGCGTCAGCCAGCGGCGCGCAGAATTCAATCTCAGCCCTTGCTACCGAGACGGTCCGATAGCTCTTTGAGGATTGCGTTCACACCCTCGAGGCTCTTATCCAAGCCTCTGAGGCATTTGACGATCGTCCAGAGCACCCAGATCAGGAAGATCCAGAAGACGCCAACTGCGGGGAAGAAAATAGAGGGGAAAACGGGAGGGTTCAAGGTTGTATCCTCACAATGCACGTATACCTGCAAACACAGAGAGCATATATCAGCAAACTTCCCATGCACAATCCATAATCGTTGTCTCGCAGGGGGCAAGTTTGGTACCCCCGCCGGGGGCCGGAACGCACTAAACTGATAATGAGCGTGCTTATTTCATTCCAGTCGAATTGTTACGCCGCAAGAGCGCGGGTTCATCGGCGCTTCCGGCGCAGTGCAGGCACATTGGTGGCGCTGCTGGCGGTGGCGTGTGCCGGGGCTGGCGGGCTGGCACGGGCGCAGCAGAACGCATCCCTTCCCATGGCCCCCAGCGCTCTGGTGGCCGCGCTGCCTGAGAAATCCGTGGATCGCGCGGCAGGCCCGCCACTCGCCGATCGGGCCTTCTCAAACCTCAGCTTCACGGCCCAGACCTTCACGGCTCAGGCGGGGGAAAACTCGAGGGTTCGCTTCCGTGTGGAGCAGGCCACGCCGGGCGCTCTGCCGCTCTCGCTCGACGACGCCATCGACCGCGGGCTGAAGCACAACCTGCAGGTGCTGCTGGCGGCCCAAACCGAGCAGTCCGTCCGTGGGCAGATTCTCGGCGTCTTCTTTGCGCTTCTTCCCAACATGAGGATGACCGCCTACACCAACACGCTTGAGCTCAACCTCGCCGCCATGGGATTCAAGCCCTCGTCGTTCGCGGCGTTCGGCCTCGCGCCCGGAACGGTCCACGAGATTGTCAAGGTGGACACCACCAGCGCGCAGTTGAGCGCCAACCAGGTGCTCTTCAACCTGACGGACTTCTATCTATACCAGGCCGCGAAGAAGGCCGCCGATGTCGTCGCCATGAACACCCTCAACGTGCGCGGGGGTGTGGTCGAGGCGGTCGGCACACAGTATCTGGCCGCGCTGGCCGACCAGGCGCAGATCGCCAACGCCCAGTCGCTCGTCACCGCGGACGAAGAGGTGCTGCGCCAGGCCACGCTCGCCCACGACGCCGGTGTCGGCATCAATCTCGACGTGCTGCGCGCCCGCGTGCAACTCCAGTCCGAGCAGCAGGCCCTGGTGCGCGCCGGTAACACCTTCGCCAAGGACAAGATCGCAATCAACCGCCTCGTCGGCCTGCCCGCCGAACAGGAGCTGACCCTTACCGACGGGGTGCCCTACGCCGAGTTGGCCGAGATGCCGCTCGATCAGGCCCGCGCGCTGGCCTATGAGCGGCGCAAGGACCTGCTCGGCCTCACCGCGCAGCTCGAGGTCGCCCAGCACGCGCAGAAGGCGGTGAAGTACCAGCGCCTTCCATCGCTCTCCTTCAACAGCGACTACGGCGTGCTGGGTGTGACCCACGGCAACTACCACGGCGTCTTTACCGCCCAGGGAACGCTGAAGATTCCCATCTTCGAGGAGGGCCGGTTCCGCGGCGAGAGCGAGGTGGCCACGGCCCAGCAGATCGCGCTCCAGCGCCAGATCGAGTCGCTGCGGATCACCATCGACGCCCAGATCCGCGCCAGCCGGATGGATGTTGAAACCTCCGCCGAGCTGGTGAAAGTGGCGCGCAGCAACGTCGAGCTGGCCAGCCAGGCGCTCGCCGACACGCGCGATCGCTTCAGCGCCGGCGTCGCCGACAACCTCCCGGTCGTCGAGGCGCAGGCCGCGCTTGCCGCCGCCCAAAGCCGCCTCGTCGCCACCGAGTTCGAGTTCAACCATGCCAAGCTCACGCTGGCCCGCAACACCGGCGTCGTCGAATCCCAGTACAACCAATACCTCGGCCGCTAGAAAAGTTATCATCCTGCTATGGCAAACGATCCGGTAGACGATCCACGAATTTACTTCGCGGCTGAGAGAACCTTGCTGGCGTGGCTACGCACTGGCCTTGGACTGATGGGCGTGGGCTTCGCGGTGGCCCGCTTCGGCCTGTTCCTGCGCGAGATGCAGGCTGTCCAATCGAACGCAACGGAGCACACCATGGGACTCTCGTTGTGGGCTGGCGTGGCGCTGGTCGCCTTGGGCGTAATCGTCAACGTCAGCGCTGCGCTGCGGCACGTCCAGGTGGTACGGCAGTTGAGCGCGGGAACCTGGCAGCCGGGCAAGGTGTCGGCGAGTGCGGTCGCACTTGCGCTGGTTCTGGCAGCCATCGGTGTGGGAATGGCGGTCTACCTGGTGATAATGCGCTGAGCCCCTCTGCCGTTTGCCACAAAAATATGAAACCATAGGCAATATGGCAGAGGGCCAAACTGAGGTTGCGGAGTATGGTGCGGAGATCGGCGCGGGCAGAGCGTTTCTCTCGCGCGATTTCGGACTCTACCAGACGGCGCGCCTTCTGGTGATCCTGGGATCGGAGGCGCAGTACATCGCGGTGACCTGGCAGGTCTACCAGATCACCCATTCGCCGCTCTATCTCGGCCTCACCGGGCTGACCCTCTTCGCACCAGGTTTCTTCTTCATGCTTGCCGCCGGGCATGTGGCCGACCGCTACGACCGGCGCTCGGTGATCCTCACATGCTATTCACTTCAGGCTGTGTGTACCGTCGCGCTGATCCAGTTCGCGCTGCATCCTACGGGCCACGTCTGGCCGATCTACGCGGTGCTCTTCGGTGTGGGCACAGGCCGCGCCTTCAGCAGTCCGGCGTCGGCTGCATTTTTGCCCAGCCTGGTGCCCAGCAATCACTTCGTCAATGCGGTCATCTGGGGGTCGATGGTCTTCCAGGTTGCCAACATCGCAGGGCCTGCGGTGGGCGGCCTGCTCTTCACCCTGCGCCTGAAAGGCGTGCCGGCGCGTTGGAACGGCGGAGCGGCGGTCTACGCCTTCACCCTGCTGACGCTGCTGGCCTTCCTCGTGCTGGTGGGCATGATGCGCACCCGCCCCGTGCGCGTGGTCGACAACGCCTTCAATCTCGACACCATACTGGCCGGATTCCGTTACGTCTTGCGCGCCAAGCTGCTGCTCGGCTCCATCTCGCTGGATCTCTTCGCCGTGCTGCTGGGCGGCGCCACGGCGCTGCTGCCCATCTTTGCCGTTGACATTCTGCACGCCGGGCCGCGCGCCCTCGGGTTGCTGCGCGCCATGCCCGCCCTGGGCGCCCTGGTGGTCTTACTGGCCTTGAGGGTGTTGCCCATCCGGCGCAACTCCGGCAAGATCATGCTCGTCTGCGTGGGGATATACGGTGCAGCAACAATCGTCTTCGGCCTCTCGCACACGATGTGGCTTAGCCTGCTGGCCCTGGTGATTGTGGGCGCAAGCGACACGGTCAGTGTCGTGATCCGCGCCAGTATGCTGCAACTGGCGACGCCGCCCGGGTTGCGCGGACGAGTCAGCGCCGTCAACGGCCTCTTTGTCGGAGCCTCCAATGAGATTGGCGGATTCGAGAGCGGACTCACCGCGCTGTGGTGGGGCGCGGTCCGCGCCGTGGTCGCCGGTGGAATCGGCTCGCTCGTCGTCACCGGCCTGGCCAGCACGCTCTTCCCCTCCCTGCGCCAGGCCGATGAGCTCACCCCCGAATCGCTGATGCATGCCAATCTGCAACAGAGCGCCGCCGAGCCGCCGGATTAGAGAAGGTTGTTGGTTGCTGGTTGCAGGATGCTGGTTATCGAAGCGAAAAACGAGAGGGACAGGGATGACACAAAGCAAGAAAATAGCAATCGGCATAACTCTGGCGCTGCTTCTGGCGTTGGCAATCCGCATAGCGATGATCCACCACGAGCGCAATGCTTCGGGGCCCGAGGCGCCCGCCGCCACCGGCACGGTGGATCCCGACGAGCTGGTCTTCCTGAAGCAACAGCGCCCCTCGTCGCTGGCCGACGTGAAGCAGTTGATCGGCACAACGGTCTGGGTCTCCGCCGGCGGCCAGCTCGACTACTACCCCTGCGCGGCGCATCGCGCGGACTACGCGCACTCCGCCGGAACCCTGCTCGGGGCCGAACCGCTGGTTATCAAAGATGCCTTCGAGCAGGTCGCGCCCAAGTCCGCCACCTTCCGCATTCGCGGCGGCGACAAGCAGGTTCTGCTCGCCTTCACCATGCCCAAATCCGCCGACCCGGCCAAGCTCTTCGCCGTCCCGGTGGGCTTCAAGGAGGCCGACGATTACACCTTCGCCAACGACGAGATCTTCTTCTACGACGACCCGCACCAGCTCTTCAACCACTGGGGGCCCAAGGTCTGGCAGGCGGTCGATGCCCACCAGGTCATTCTGGGCATGAACGAGCGTCAGGTCGAACTCTCGCTCGGCCAGGTCTCCAAGAGCCTGAGCAAGGAGTACGGCAACCGGATGGTGGTCTTCGACAACCTGGGCAAGCCCATGGCCGTCACTTTTGTCAGCAACCACGTAACCGCCTTCCGCCCGGACCAGGGCTTCCGATGAACAGCGCCGCCGCATCCGTGGGACATCGGAGGCATGTACACGGTTAGGACAAGTATTTAGACTTAACTCGCCAAAATACCCGGGCACAAGCCGCCCGCTACCCACCACAGAAACTCGTTCCACCTGCGCAGGAGTAACATATGCCAATTTTCGCTCGCCTCTCACGCCGCAGATTTCTTGTCCTCACCGGTGCTACCGCCGCACACGCGGCGCTCTATGCTGCTCCTACGCTGCCCGTTCAGGCGCGTGCTGGAGCGCAATCGCTGGCGGGGATGTGGCGTTTCTCGCTCGACCGCGAGGACAGCGGCGTCAAAGAAAGCTGGTTCTCGCGCGAGTTGCCCGACACGGCCCGCATCTCTCTGCCCGGGATTCTTCAGTCGCAGGGCTATGGCGACGAGATCACCGCCGAGACACAGTTTGTCGCAGCGCTGCCGCGCGATATGGCCTGGTACAAGCTGCCGCAGTACGCGGCCTATACCAAGCCCGGGCACGTCGAGGTGCCATACCTCTCGCAGCCGGTGAAGCATTACCTCGGCGTGGCGTGGTACCAGCGCGAGATCGAAGTCCCAGCGGCGTGGCGCGGCAAGCGAGTCGGCCTCACGCTGGAGCGCACGCGCTGGCAGACTACGGTCTACCTCGACGAGAAAGAGATCGGCACATGCCACTCGCTGGTCGCACCGCACGAGTACGACCTCGGCGTCATTACGCCCGGCAGCCACCGGCTCACCATCCGCATCGACAACCGGATGATTCTGGTCTACAGGCCGGACGGCCACTCAGTCTCGGACGGTGAGGGCGGGGCGTGGAACGGGATTGTGGGCCGCATCGAGCTTGCCGCGACCAGCCCGGTGTGGATCGAAGACGCGCAGGTCTTTCCCAGCGTCGCGGGAAAGTCCGCGAAGATCAAGGTGCGCATCGGCAACGCCACTGTCAAAGCTGGATCGGGAACGCTGGCGGTTGGCGCGACCACAGCGCCCGTAAGCTGGGACGCAACCGGCGGCGACGCCACGCTCGATGTGCCACTGCCCAGCGCGGTTGCGTGGAGCGAGTTCACGCCAGTGCTGCAACATTTGACCTTGAAGCTCAGCAGCCCAGGCGGCGACGCAGACGATCGGCGCGAACTGACCTTCGGCCTGCGCGAGATCCATGCGGACGGCAAGCGCATCCTGCTCAACGGCGAGCTGTTTCACTTCCGCGCCACGCACGACGGCGGAGGATTTCCGCTCACCGGTTACCCCGCAACCGACGTTGACCCATGGAAGCGGATCATCGGAATCTGCAAGAAGTGGGGACTGAATGGAATGCGGTTCCATTCGTGGTGTCCGCCCGAGGCGGCGTTCACGGCGGCGGACGAACTCGGCTTCTACCTTCAGCCGGAGTGCGGTATGTGGAACGCATTCGACGCGGACAGCAAAATGCTCGCGGTCCTCAACGACGAGACCGCGCGCCTGCTGAAGGCCTATGGCAACCATCCTTCGCTGGTGCTGCTGAACGCGACGAACGAGCCCGCCGGTCACTATGCAGAGCAGTTGCCGCTGTGGGACAAGAAGTGGCACGAGGCCGATCCGCGGCGGCTGTATTCCGACGGCACCGGACGTTTTGCTCCACCCCCCGGAGGCCCTGGTCATCCCTACGCGGCGGACTACCTCGTGACACCGGGGGCTCGCGGCCCGCGTGGCTGGTTCGGCGCCGACTACGAGAACACGCTACAGACGATGCTGCGCGGGGCTACGGTACCGTGCATCGGCCACGAGGTTGGGCAGTGGTGCGCCTATCCGGACTTCGACGTCATTAAGAAGTTCAGCGGACTGGCAACCACCTTCGCCGGCGCCCCGGAACCGGTAAAAGTGCCGTACATGGTTCCCGGCAACTACCGAATCTGGCGCGACTCCGCGTCCGAGCACCGCCTGCTGGCCAGGAACAAGGAGATCGCGCACGCCTCTGGCCGCTTCCAGGTCGCTTGCTACAAGGAGGAGATCGAGGCAAACCTGCGCACGCCCAGCTACAGCGGGTACGAGCTGCTCGACCTGCACGACTACCTCGGCCAGGGCGGCGCGCTAATTGGGCTGCTCGACGCATTTTGGGAGACGAAGAGCTACGTCGGACCAGTCGAGTTCCGGCAGTTCAACAACGCTACAGTTCCGTTGGCTCGACTGAAAGACCGCGTCTACACCACGGCGGAGACTCTGAAGGCCGAGGTGGAACTCGCCCACTTCGGGCCCGCGCCGCTGGCCAGCGCGAGTTCGCAGTGGCAGATTGTCAGCGCCGCTGGGAAGATTGTGGCCAATGGTAGTTGGCCCGCGCGAGCTGTGCCACGAGGCAAGAACATTCCACTGGGAAGCATCTCGGCAGACCTCTCCAAACTCCCTGCACCAGCACAATACAAGCTGGTGGTCGAACTGCATGGCGCTGCGATCTTCCGCAACGAGTGGAGCTTCTGGCTCTATCCCGCGAAGGTCGATGCACCGGTTCCATCGAACGTTCTGGTTGCAACTTCGTGGCCTCAGGCTGAGACTCACCTGGCAACCGGCGGCAAAGTGCTGTTCCATCCACTGGCCGCCGACCTCGACTCTACCAATCCCAAACTCTCGACGGTGCCGATCTTCTGGAACCATCTGATGAATCCCAACGGGACGACGTTCCTTGGGTTGTGGAATGATGCGAAGCACCCTGCGCTGGCGGGGTTCCCGACGGAGGCGAACTGCGACTGGCAGTGGATCGACCTGGCCGGCGACGCTCGCGCACTGAACCTCGACGCACTGCCTGCTGCGCTCGATCCCATCATACAGTCCATCGACGACTGGAACCGCAACTGGAAGCTCGGGCTGCTCTATGAATGTTCCGTAGGCCCTGGCAAGCTGATGGTGTGCAGCATCGATCTAACCACCGCACGCAAAGGCGCGCCATCGCTAGGCCGGTCGATTCTGGATTACATGGCGAGCGAGGCGTTTCATCCCAAGGTTGCCATCGCCGTTGCCGACCTACGCAAGCAGTGGGTGAGCCAGCGTCCGGGTTACGTCGATCCCGGCGCCAACCAGCCGGTGCAGCCCACGTCGCCCGACCTTGTCGATCCGGGGCAGATCCGCCGCACGCCTGTCTCCCAGTGATTCAGGCTAAGGATAATGTTCGGGGAATGCGCGTCCACCAACCCTGCTTCTGCTCAGGTTGTATTCTGTAACCATGTCTCAGCCTGTGGTTGAACCGCATGCAGCAAAGACCGCGCATCCAGCGTTCGAGTCGTGGGGCCGGTATCCCAAGTACGACGCAAAGATTGTTCCCCTGAACTGGCAGAATGATTTTCCCGGTGTGATGACCGGGCTGCATGGCGGCGCATTGCCGGTGGGACTGGGCCGCAGCTACGGCGATGTATGCCTGCTGAAGGACGGCAATCTGCTGCTAACGACAGGGATGGATCGCCTGCTTGACTTTGACCCCGCGACCGGCATTCTGACCGCCGAGGCGGGCGTGTCGCTGGCGCAGATTCTCGACTTCGCGGTGCCGCGCGGATTCTTCCTCCCGGTAACTCCCGGCACCAAGTACGTCACCCTTGGCGGCGCGATTGCCAACGACATCCACGGCAAGAACCATGAGGCTGTAGGCTCGTTTGGCAACCACGTCCCCAGCTTCGAGCTGGTGCGCTCGGACGGCAGCCGCCGACTCTGCTCGGCCACCGAGAATTCCGAGTGGTACGCCGCGACGATCGGCGGAATGGGCCTGACCGGCGTAATTACCTGGGCGCAACTGAAGCTGCGACCGATCGTATCGCGCAAGATCGACTACGAGGGGATCCAGTTCCACGGCATCGACGAGTTCCTCGACCTGAAGCAGCGGTACCAGCACGTGGAATACACCGTGAGCTGGGTGGATTGCGCCTCCACTGGCAGGAACTTTGCGCGCGGCGTCTTCATGCTGGGCGAACACTCGTTGGTGCCCGGCGAGTTGAAGCCATCGCCCGAGCCGAAGCTGAGCGTCCCGTTCGACTTTCCCGGCTTCGCGCTGAACCATACCACGGTGAGCCTCTTCAACTCGGTCTTCTTCCACAAGCAGATGAAAGCGCACGTGAAGACAGTGCAGGACTACGAGCCGTTCTTCTATCCGCTGGACGCGGTGCTGCACTGGAACCGCGGATACGGCAAGCGCGGGCTGGTGCAGTTCCAGTACGCGATTCCGTGGCAGCACGCGAAGGAGGGGACGATCGCCATCCTGCATGAGATCGCGAAGTCTGGCTTGGCCAGCTTCCTCGCCGTGCTGAAGGCCTTCGGCGAGATTCCATCGCTGGGGACGATGAGCTTTCCCCAGGCCGGCATCATGCTGGCGCTGGACTTCCCGATCAAACCCGACCTTACCTTTCCGTTGCTCAAGCGGCTGGGAGACATGACGCTGGAGTTCGGCGGAAGGCTTTATCCCGCCAAGGACGCGGCGATGACACCGGCGCAGTTCCAGGCGTTCTACCCGCAGTGGCGGCAGTTTGCGCAGTACCGCGACCCGAAGTTGAACTCCAGCTTCTGGGAGCGCGTCACGGGAGGAGGATCGACCCTATGAGCACTCTTGCCACACAGCCTGCAGCAGCAGCGATTCTTGTAGACCCAAATTTGAAGATCGCGAAGAAGATCCTGGTGCTGGGCGCGACCTCCGGCATCGCCGAGGCGACCTGCCGCATCTGGGCGGCCGAGGGCGCGCAGATGTTTCTGGTGGCGCGCAACGCGGAGAAGCTGGCCGCCGTCGCTGCAGATTTGAAGCTGCGCGGCGCATCGTACGTTGGCACCGCCGTCGCCGATCTGGACGACACGGAGAAGCACGCCGAGCTGCTGACGCATGCGGTGAACTCGCTGACCGGGATGGACATTGCGTTCCTGGCGCATGGCATCCTGGGCGACCAGGCGCGCGGCGAGCAGGAGTTCGAGCACGCGGCGCAGATCATATACACCAACTTCATGGCTCCGGTCTCGCTGCTGACATGGCTGGCGAACTACTGCTTGCAGCGCCATGCGGGCGTGATCGCGGTGCTGTCATCGGTGGCGGGCGAGCGCGGGCGCAAGTCGAACTACGTGTACGGTGCATCCAAGGCAGGACTAAGCACTTACTTGGGCGGACTGCGCAACCGCGTTGACCGCGAGGGCGTGACCGTAATTACGATCAAGCCGGGCCCGGTGAAGACCTCGATGACCGCGGGGATGAAGGGCGCGGAGAAGTTCGCCGACGTACACAAGGTGGCCGCGACCATTGTCAAAGCCATAGACAAGCGCGTGGACACGCTCTATGTGCCATTCCTCTTTCTGCCCATCATGTTCATCGTCCGCCACATTCCCGAGCGCATCTTCAAGAAGCTCAACCTGTAACTGCAAAAATGCTCTGCAATTCGCTGGCTTGCTATCTTTTTCTCTCCATGCGAACACAAGCATTCTTTACAGTCATCGCTCTATTCGGCATGATTCAGTGCAGCGCGCAGACCCCCAAGCCAATCAAAGTTGCTCCAGGCATTCCTCTGCCGATTAGTGGCGATGGTACTGTCTTTGTCCTCGACGCACCGGCCAGCGGGCCCATGATTCGGCCCTAGTAATGCGTATGGTTGGCGATGAGTTTGCGGCACTCGGCATCGCACGGCTTTGGGTGCGGGGTGATGTTGGCGTACCCATAGACACGCAGCGTCGGGCCGTCCAGCGTGATCGCCTGGTCGGCCCCGGTATGCTCGAAGTCGAACATGTGGTACGCCTCCCCCTTGAAGTAGAGGGTTGCGTTGCCATCCGGCTCCAGCTTGAACCGGTACCAGAAATATGTCCGCTTGCCCGTCCCAAACCAGTCGCCACGCACAAAGTTCGGGTTCCCGCCCAGCGGATGCGCCGGCCACGTTTCAAGCAGCCGCCCCTGATCGTCGAACCAGTAAAGCAGCGCGCTGAGGCCGTTCACGTAGGTCCTTCCGTTGGTGACCACCTGGGGCGTCTTGGAATCGCCCAGGATGTAGCCTGCCGTCACCTGCTGCGAGTGGTCGGAGTTATTCTGCCAGATCATCTTCCCGTTCTGCGCGTTGTACTCCAGCGTCCCCGCGTCCGACTGGCCGATCAGAAGCTCCGGCTTGCCGTCGCCGTTCATATCGAAGAACTCCATCGCGTCCATGTGGTCGTGGTTGTCCTCGAAGTACTTAGCGTCGTTCCATATCTCCTTGCCGTTCGCGTCCAGGCAAAGATGGCTGATCATCACCTCATCGATGCCATCGCCGTTGACATCCCAGGGATAGATGTAGTGGCCGAAGTAGTCCTTCAAGCGGTGTTCGGCGTGCTGCCATAGCTGGTTGAGGTCCTTATCGTACGCCGTCAGTCCGATCCAGCCGCCGGTGTCCGCAAACACCAGCAGCGTGTCCGGCCCGTCCGAGTCCTTGTGGAACTTCGCCACCGCCATGCGATAGTTGTTGTCGACATGGGGCAATGGCGGCGCCGGCCAAGGCACCTGCTTGATGACGTTGCCGGTACGCCCGTCCGCCAGCACCAGCCACTCCTTCCCATCGCTGCTCTCGCGCCATTGCGCCAGTTCATCGCGGCCGGTGTGATGAAAGTCCCAGAGAATTCCCGCCGCTTCGTTGCCACGCGGGTCGCCTTGGGTCGTCGGCGGCGCATCCCAGCGCCACAACTCGTGGCCATCGTTGGCATACATGATGGTGGAGTAGTTGTTGGTGATGTCCAGAATCGCGTATTTTCCAGACCCATCGACATCGCCAAATTTGACGATGTTGGACGGCGCAATCGTGTACTCGTGCAGCAACTTGACCTCTGACGGCAGCTCCAGCGGCTTCAGGTCGTCTTCCGTGAAGTTTGCATTCCTGGTGAGAACCAGCACGTTGAATATTGGCCGAGGCTGTATCGAAGTGAGCTTGATCTCGACCGTCCCCGGCTTCAGCGTGAAATCGCCCCCACGCTGTAGTTGCATTGCTCCCTGGCCAAAGGTGGCGGGATCCTGCTTGCCATTGATGGCGACGTGGAACGAACTCGTGGGAGTGCCGCTGCCACGCACAAACAGGTGATAGGTGCCACCCTCCTTGACCGGAATCTTCGCGACAGCGTCTCCGGCGACCGCCAGGGTCAGCGAGGAGTTATTGAATTCCCACACAGTGGCCGCCCCACGGCGTCCGCCGCCGCCACTGGTATCGCCTTCGGGAAAGTCCAGGAAGAAATCCGATGCCGGCACCACAATGGTGCCAGGAGGCTGGTGCGCAGCATCATGGTGATGCAGCGTGAGCTTCTGCTGGCCAGCAGCAGGGATGGCGGCGAAGGCAGTAGAGACAGCGAGCAGACTGACGAGAATGTATTTCATGGGCGCACCCCGCGGGCGAGTTCGAATTCGGGTGTGATATCGACGGGAATGCCGGAGGTCGATCCGAGAGCGCGGGTCAGCGCCGGCGGCATAACGTCGTACTTGGCGAACCACGCCTCAACCCCAGCGCGGTCGCCATGGGCCTCGAACGTGAGCAGTTGCTGAGCGAGCGACGCGACCGCCGCAGGCATCGCAGCGTAGTCGATGGCGTACTTGCCATCGGCCCCCTGCACAAGCGCGCCGTGTTCGAGCAGATAGTTGAACTCCATCATCTCCGCGCGCCCGTGCGCCTCGCCCGTGCCGAAACGGAGCGTGCGAAAGATCCCCGCGACGTACGATGCGTAGATGCCGTTGAGTTCGGTCGACGGCAGCAGCTTCTGGTCCACCAGCCACTTGGCAAGGTAGATGCCCGTCGTGTCGGCCTTGGCCTCCTCCAACCCGCTGTACGCCGGCCCGATTGCCTCATTGATCGTGACCTGCTTCCCATCCACATGCGCATACGCAGGTCCAAGCCCGTGCGAGATCTCATGCAGAATCGTGCCTGTCATATAGCCTTCGCTGCTTACGTCTTTGGTCTCGGCCGGCGTCAACATCTTCTGCGCGACCGGCAGAATCACATGTTCCACCCGCGCGTCCATGAAGTTTTTGAAGAAGATTTTTTTCGACCCCTTCTCGGCGTGGATGCGCGGATCGTTGGGCAGATTGTCCGCGACAGCCTGGTACCCATAGTGCAGGTCACCGGCTCGCAATGGAGCGTTGACGACCTCCATCGGAGTTGCCTGACCCTCCTTCGAAGGCCTGTCCTCCGCAGGGATCGGCAGCGCCTGCTGCATTGCAGCCTCGTGCTGCCGATAGATCGCCAGCTTGCGGCTCTCCGCCTCATTGCGGATCAGGATCGCCCCGCCATACGAGGTTTTCACCCCGAGGACGCCATCGAGATACGTCTCATACGGCGCAAAGATCAGATCGATCTTCGGGTTCTTCAGGTCGAGCCATGCAACATCGCTGGCGTAGTAATTGTCGCTGAGCAACGCATCCGCCCGCAGATTCAGATAATGCGCGAAGGCCGGATCGGGCGAGAGCTTCGCCGCTGCCCGCAGATCGGCGGCAATCGGCTTCACCCACTCCGCATAAGCCTCGTGATAGGGATAGGTGAAGAGACGATCGGCAACGCTTGCCACCGGCTGGCTGAAAGCGGGCGCAAGGTCAAGCGGTGCCGACCGGACCACCGTCCACGGGCTGTAGAGAGCAGCCTTCTGATCCGGATGCGCCGCGGCGTATTGCTCAATCACGGCGGTGGTGGTCCCGAACGGATAAAGCTCGTGGCCCGGCACCAGCGGTTCTTCGCCGATGACCGGGGAGTTGCGGTCGACCAGGTCCCACCGGCTCCCATTGATCGAGAACAGGCGGTACAGGTCGGCGTTCTGCGTCGTGTGGAAGAGCGCCCAGCCGCCCAGGTCGCTCTGGCGCAGATAGATCTCATCCATCAGGTGGCACGCGTCGGCGAGCTTGGCGATCATCTGCTGCTCGGCGGGCGTCAGTCCGGCCCGCGAGTACGGCATCGCAACCACCTTCCACCGCGCGGCGCGCTCGGCCTCATTGTGGATCGGACGGCCGCCTACGCGTGGCGTCGGCGCGGGCAGACCAGGTTGGGCCGCGGGAGCCGGCGCGCGACCCTGCGCGAGACCCGGCGCACGGCCTTGCCCACCACCCGGGCCACCACCTGGCGCGCGAGGCCCGGCTGGACCCGGCGCCGGATTCTGGTTGGGAGTCTGGGCAGAAACCTGGCTGGCAGCAGGGATTGCCAGCGCGAGAGAGAGCAAGAGACCGATTGATTGAGACCGCACCACGGAGTGACCTCGCTAGAACGCACACCACTATCTCACCGCAAAACGTCTCCGCACAAGCGCTGGCGGCGGCGATTTTCTATCTTGCCGCCCTTTTCGGCGGCGAAATCCCCGTCCCGCGCAGGCAATGCACCATCGCTGATCGGTGGCGCGAGCCGGCACTACTGCAACGGATGAGGGATACACGTTGGAGACGA
>DAIRTY010000016.1:0-16471 GCA_036803645.1 Acidobacteriaceae bacterium
CGAATACTCCTGGGCTGGGCCCAACTGCCTCGCACGACTACTGGGAGTTCCTCATTCCCCTGAACATTAGTTGGGAGCCGGACCTGTGGGGAGCCGTTCGCCGCCAGATCGAGTCTGCCTCGGCCAGCGCGCAGGCCTCCGCCGCCGACCTCGCCAACACGCGCCTCAGCCTGCAAGGGATGCTCGCCGTCACCTACCTCCAACTGCGCGGCCTCGATCTACAGGCGAAGCTGCTGCGCGCCACCATCGACGCCTACACCCAGACGCTCGATCTGACGCAGGTACGCCTCAAGGGCGGCCTCAGCACCGAGAGCGATGTCGCCGAGGCCCAGGCGCAACTGGAAGAGGCGCGCGCGCAACTCATCGATCTCGGCGTCCAGCGCGCGCAGTACGAGCACGCCATCGCCGTCCTCGTCGGCGAGCCTGCGACAAGTTTTCACATTATCGACGAGCCGATCGCCGGCGATCCGCCCGCCATCCCCACCGGCGTTCCCTCCGAGCTGCTGCAGCGACGTCCAGACATCGCCGCCGCGGAGCGCCGCGTCGCCGCCGTCAATGCGCTCATCGGCGTCGCCAAGGCCGCGTACTACCCCAACATCACGCTGGGCGCGGAGGGCGGCATGGAGAGCGCTCTGGTCAGCCGCATCTTCAGCTCCGGCAGCGCCGAGTGGAACGCCGGCCCATCCGCCAGCGAGATTCTCTACGACGCGGGCCGCCGCCGCGCGCAGGTGGACTACGCCATCGCCCAGCGCGAGCAGGCCACCGCGCTCTATCGGGAACAGGTATTGTCTGCCTTCCGCGATGTCGAGGACCAGCTCTCCGCCCTGCGCGTGCTACAGCAGGAGGCCGCCGCCCAGCAGCGCGCGGTCGATGCCGCTACCCGCAGTACCCAGCTCTCCACGCTGCGCTACAAGCGCGGCCTCGCCACCTACCTCGAAGTCCTCACCAACCAGACCATCCAGTTGAACGACGAACGCCTCGCCGCCGCCCTGGTCGCGCGCCGCATCGTCGCCAGCGCCCAACTCCAGCTAGCCCTCGGCGGCGGCTGGTCCACCACCCAACTCCCCACCAATTAGAGTCGCTTCGTGGCCTACAAGCATTGATTGCTCGGTACTGCTCGATATTACATGCTCTCCGACTATAATTCCCCATCATGCGAGTATTCCGATGGCTTGTCATTTCAATGTGCGTCTTCTCAGTTCACCTATTCGCGCAGCAGCCTGAATCGCAGCCAGCGGCTCAGCCTGAACAGCCGATAAAGACCACACTCTGCGCGATCAAAAAAGATCCCATGGCTTTCAATACGAAGTTCGTAGAGGTCTCCGGCTACGGTTCGCATGGATTTGAAGACTCGATGTTTGAAGACCCAACATGCTTCTGGGGAAACGGCGTACCCGGAATATGGATGGAATACGGCGGAACAGCAGGCACAGACACCGTCTATTGCTGCGGTCCAACCAAGGGCAAGGAGAAGAAGCCGCTGATCGTACAGGGAATCTCGGTGCCTCTTGTTCGGGACGACGTGTTCCAGCGCTTCGACAATCTATTGCACTCTGACTCCAGCAAGCCGATCTCTGTTCGCGCAACCGTCCGCGCACGCATCTTCGTTGCAAAAGAATCGGTAAATGGCAGAACGCTCTATGCAGGTTACGGGCACATGGGTTGTTGCATGCTTCTAGCAATTCAACAGGTTGTCTCAGTCGAATCGACGAAGCCGGAGCCATCCATCTTCGACCTTGGCCACAATCAATGAGGCCAAGTCCTCGCTGGTCAGCATACCGGTCGAATGTATAAGCTGGGAGCGCACACGCTGGCACAAAGTTAGAACTGGCAACAGCAACGGCAAAAACCAATACGGAGATTCTGGCTCCGCCAGAATGACGGCCCGTGATCGTTTCGCCGAATGACGAGCAAGAACAGGAGAGCGCATGGCAATTCGTTTGCATTTCTGGGGTGCGGATCAAACCGTCACCGGGTCGAGCCACCACATCGAATGCGCAGGCCAGAACGTGTTGCTGGACTGCGGCCTCTACCAGGGCCGTCGCCAGCAGGCAGCCGACATCAACTCGCACCTTGCGTTCACGCCGCAGCAGCTTGCCGCGGGCAGTCTGAACGCGGTCGTCCTCTCCCACGCGCACATCGACCACAGCGGCGATCTGCCTCTGCTCGCGAAGCAGGGCTATCGCGGGCCCATCTACACCACGCCCGCCACCATCGACCTCTGCACGCCCATGCTGAAGGACAGCGCGCACATCCAGGAGTCCGACGCCCAGTTCCTCACCAAGATCAACGGCAGGCGAACCTCCATCGGCCAGCCTTCCGGCCCCGCGCCGGTTCCGCCGCTCTACACTCAGGACGACGCCGCGCAGGTTTGCCAACAGTTCCTTCCGGTCAAGCTGCACGAGCCGCAACTCCTCGCCGGATCGACCAAGGACGCCGGTTTCACCATGACCAGCTCCAACGCGGGCCACATGCTCGGCTCAACCTGCGTGCTGATCGACGCAGTCGAGAACGGACAGAAGACGCGCCTGCTTTTTTCCGGCGACGTTGGCCGCAAGAACCTTCCCATCATCCGCGATCCCGACCCCGCGCCCGCCGCCGACTACCTCATCATGGAGAGCACCTATGGCGACCGCCTGCACGCACCCGTGGGCGACATAAAGCAGAAGATCGCCGCCATCGTGAAGCGCGTCACCGCGCGCGGCGGACACATCATCGTTCCCGCCTTCGCCGTCGAGCGCACGCAGCAACTGGTGATGCTGCTGCACGAGCTGATCGACGCCAAACAGATCGCCGACCTGCCGATCTTCGTCGACAGTCCGCTGGCGGTTGCGGTCACCGGCGTCTTCGAGAAGCACACCGAGGAGTGGGACGAGGGCCCCGCCGCCTTCACCGCCAAGGGTGAGGACCCCTTCGGCTGGAAGCGCCTGCGTTACACCCAGACGGTGCAGGAGAGCAAGGCGCTCAACGATCTGCATGTGCCATTTATCGTCATGTCCGCCTCGGGAATGTGCGAGGCCGGCCGCATTTTGCACCACCTGAAGAACGGCATCGAAGACCCGCGCAACTTCATCCTCATCACCGGCTATCAGGCGGAGAACACGCTGGGCCGCAAGCTCCTCGACAAGCTGCCGGAGGTCAACATCCTGGGCGCGCCCATGCGCGTGCGCGCCGAGGTCGATTCCATCGACTCGCTCAGCGGCCACGCCGACCAGCAGGAGCTGCTGGACTGGATGGCGCCCGCCGCCGCCAGTCTGAAGAAGGTCTTCCTCGTCCACGGCGAACCCGCAGCGCAGCAGGCACTCAAAGCCAAGATCGAAGCCCGCTACAAGCTGGAGGTGCTTTGTCCCAAGCGCGGCGACCGCTTCGAGGTGAGCTAGCGCAATTCACCGCGCACACACTTCGCGCCATCATGTTCCGTGAAACCGCACCAGCATGGCGTGGCAAACGCCTCATGGTTAGACATTAACCCGCGCCATTCTTATAATCTTAGGTAGAGTGATGAGCGATCCCAATCAGAACCGTTGCGAACGTCTTCGCGGGCCAGTTTCGGTCATGCTTGATGGGATGCAGGTCGCAGGCCGTCTCCGCGACCGCATCGCAGCATCTCCCCGCGCATTTTTCTGTTGACCCCACCTCGTACTGCATATCGCACTGCATTGGGCGCTGCTTCATCCGCGGCAGTGCGCACCCAGGAGCGCAACACCGGCGTCACGCCGGGTTATGAGTCAAAGGGGACACAATGAACATCGCAAAAAAAATCACGGACCTGATCGGCAGCACTCCATTAGTTCAACTGAACCGGGTCACCGAGGGAGCCACCGCCACCGTAGTGGCCAAGCTGGAGAGCCGCAACCCGGCCAGCAGCGTGAAGGACCGTATCGGCCTGGCCATGATCGAGGCCGCCGAGCGCGATGGCAAGATCACCCCCGGCAAGACCGTGCTGATCGAGCCCACCAGCGGCAACACCGGCATCGGCCTGGCGTTTGTGGCCGCGGTCAAGGGATACAGCATCATCCTGACCATGCCCGAAACGATGAGCGTGGAGCGGCGCATCCTCCTTCTGGCCTACGGCGCGAAGATTGTTCTGACGCCGGGGCCGAACGGAATGAAGGGCGCCATCGCCAAGGCCGAGGAGCTGCAGCGCGAGACGCCGAACAGCTTCATCCTCCAGCAGTTCAACAATCCCGCAAATCCGAAGATCCACTTCGATACCACCGGCCCCGAGATATGGAACGACACCGACGGCAAGGCGGACATTCTTGTCTCGGGCGTCGGCACGGGCGGCACGCTGACCGGCGTCAGCCAGTACATCAAGCCGCGCAAGCCCGGCTTCTGGACCGTGGCCGTCGAGCCGGTGGATAGCCACGTTCTCTCCGGTGGCGCTCCGGGCCCGCACAAGATCCAGGGCATCGGCGCGGGCTTTGTGCCCACGGTGCTGAAGACGGAACTGATCGACGAGATCATCCAGGTGACCAACGACCAGGCCTTCGCCATGGCGCGCCGCCTGCCTAAAGAAGAGGGTCTGCTGGTGGGCATCTCCTCCGGCGCGGCGGTCCATGCCGCGGTCGAGCTTGCGCGCGACCCGAAGCACGCGGGCAAATTGATCGTCGTCATCCTTCCCGACTTCGGTGAGCGCTATCTCTCCACCGGGCTCTTCGATGAGCTGCGGCAGCAGGCGCTCGGCACGCCAACCTCACCCATCGCGCCATGAACCTGATCGCATCCATCCGCGAAGACATCCGCTGCGTATTCGAGCGCGATCCGGCAGCCACGTCGCGGGCGATGGTGCTGTGCTGCTATCCCGGTCTGCACGCAGTCTGGGCGCATCGCATTCATCATTGGCTCTGGCGAAACAATCTTCGGCTGGCGGCGCGCTTCCTCTCCCAGGTCACCCGCTTCTGGACAGGCGTGGAGATTCATCCCGGAGCGCGCATCGGCCGCCGCGTCTTCATCGACCACGGAATGGGCGTAGTCATCGGCGAAACCGCCATAGTCGGCGACGACGTGACTCTGTACCAGGGCGTAACTCTGGGCGGCACGGGAAAGGGTGTCGGCAAGCGGCACCCCACGCTGCTCAATGGCGTCTTTGTCGGCAACAACGCCAACATCCTGGGCAATATCACCATCGGCGAAAACTCCCGCGTCGGCGCAGGCTCGGTCGTAGTGCGCGACGTGCCTCCAGACTCCACCGTGGTCGGAGTTCCCGCGCACATCGTCTACCAGAACGGCAAGCGGGTGCTCATCACCGATCCGCATGACGTCAACGACCCGCTCTCCGATGTCATCATCGCGCTGGCCGACGAGGTGAAGCGCCTGACCACCCGCGTGGAGCGGCTGGACGGCGAGTTGCAGACCGCGCGCCGGGAACCGGCAAATGCGCTTGAAGTGGAGCAGGAAGAGAGCGCGCAGTACCGCAGCGAGCAGTCTTCGCGCTCCGACCACGTCAGCATGGGCGAGGGCATCTGACCCGTTTGCGCAAGCCGGACCGGGCCGTTTGCCGGGCGGGACGCTCTGTTTGGCCGGGGATTGCTGCAATCGGTTATATTTGTAGGGACATCGTTTCCGCTCGTTGGAGCGTCTTAACTCGATTGTCTGTGAAGAACCATAAGGCTACAGGAGAGCCTGCCATGACCCCGCAATTCACCCCCACATTGCCGATCCACACCACATCCCGTTCCCTGGGAACCGCCGCCTGCCTGTTGGCCGCGACGGCCAGCGCCCTGCTGCTCTTCTCTGCTCTTGCTCCGGATGCCACCGCGCAGACCCCCACGTTGGTTGTGGTGCGGGCCATGCCCGTCAAGGCAAAGAAGTCGGAGACCTTCGCGCCTCTTCCGCCGCTCACGAACTCCGACATCGGTGAAGTCAAGATAGGCGGTAAGGTCGCCCCCGTCACCAAGTTCGAGCCTGTGCTGAAGGGCCCCCACATACTGCAATTGATGGTATTGCTGGACTCCATGCAGATGCTTGGCTCCAATGGCCAGTTTGGAGATCTCAAGAAGTTCTTCAGCGAGATGCCGTCCAATATCGAGATCGGCGTGGGCTGGCTGCTGCAAGGTCGTACGGTCGTGGTCCAGCCGTTCACCACGGACCGCGATCTCGCCAGCAAGGCGCTCATCGCAAAGACCAGGGAAGAAGCGTCGAACCCGAAGAACGACAATGGAAATCCATATCAGTGCCTCAGAGACCTGGCGGGCAAATGGCCCAATCCCGATCCGGCAAAGCTGCGCGCCGTGCTGATGTTCACCGATGGCATCACTCGCAGCAACGGCCAGGCGGGGAGTGGCGATCAGATGAATCCCGATGTCGCAGGGGCCTCGCAGCTCTTGCAGCGCCAGGGAATCATCCCGTATCCCTTCTACTGGATGGACCCCATCGTCCCGGGCGAGGGCCGCAGCGAGGGCGGTACGCTCGAGGGACAGACAAACTTCTCCGACCTGGCCTCGGAGTCCGGCGGCGCAGCCCTGTATGACGGAATGTTCGCTCCGGGATCGCTCTCTCCTCTGCTCAACAGACTTTACAAGACACTGGAGAGCGAAGCGGTCCTCACCGTGAATGCACCAGGCAAGCCGGGCAACTTCACGCAAATCGATATCAAGTCCCCCAGGGACGACATAAAAATATTTGCCCCGGACAGCATAACCGTCGGAAACATACTGAAGAAATAAGCCGGAGCGGCCGGTCGCAACTGCAAACCGCACCGCGAACAACTTTGAGGGCGTCTCTGAATTCCAGAGACGCCCTCAACCGTCTCCATGGCTCGAGTTCGGCTGCCGCCACCCAGCGTGCATACTACTCGTCCAGCGCCGTGCGATACTTACACCTGACATGTACAAACGCATCCTCCTCAAGCTCTCCGGAGAAGCCCTCGCCGCCGGCGCCGGCTTCGGCATCGACGCTGTCTTCATTCACAAAGTGGCCGCCGAGATCGCCTCTGTCCACGCCCTCGGATGCGAGATCGGAATCGTCGTCGGAGGAGGCAACTTCTTCCGCGGTGTCGCCCAGCAGGCCATCGACATGGACCGCGTCGCCGCTGACCACATGGGCATGCTCTCCACCGTCATCAACGCCATCGCGCTACAGGACGCCATCGAGAAGCTCGGCCTCTACTGCCGCGTCATGTCGGCCATTGAAATCCGCCAGGTCGCGGAGCCATACATCCGCCGCCGCGCCATGCGCCACCTGGAAAAAGGCCGCATCCTCATCTTCGCCGCCGGCACCGGCAATCCCTTCTTCTCCACCGACACCGCGGCCAGCCTGCGCGCCATGGAGATCAAGGCCGACATCCTGCTCAAGGCCACCTCGGTCGACGGCATCTACACCGCCGACCCCAAGACCCACCCCGAAGCCACCAAGTTCCCCCAGATCTCCTACGCCGACATTCTCCGTCTCAACCTCAAGGTCATGGACACCGCCGCCGTCTCGCTCTGCCGGGACAACAACATGCCCATGATGGTCTTCAGCATGAAGGAACCGGGCAACATCGTCCGCGTCATCCAGGGCGAACCCCTCGGCTCCCTCGTCACTCCCTAATCACCTCGAAAGCTCGTCATTCTGGCGAAGCCAGAATCTCAGTATTTGTATTTGCCGTTGTCTTTGCCGTTGCCCGTTTTTGCTCTCGTCCTGAGCGCAACCAGGGACCGCCACTACTCGCCCAGCCCGGCTTCCAGATAAACTGGAATCCAGTGAAACCCACCCTGCTACCGCCCGGCGCACCATCCCCTGTCCTCGCGCAATCGAGTTCCGCGCGCAGGCCAATGCTGCCTGCGCTCAACGGTCTCCGCGCCCTGCTTGCGCTCGGCATCATGTTCTTCCACTTCACCCCGCCGCACATGCAGCTCGTCGCGCCGGTGATCGACACAGCCTACGCCTTGGTTGCCGTTTTCTTTCTTCTCTCCGGCTACGTCCTCGCGTACAACTACGTCGACCGTCCGGCGCCGCTGGTCAAGCGCGAGTTCTGGCGCGCCCGCTTCGCCCGCCTCTACCCTGTCTACCTGCTCTCGCTGGCCATCTCTCTCCCAATGCTCCAGGCCGAGTGGTACGCACACTCTCACTCGGACTTCTTCACCGGCCTCGTCCTCACTCCGCTGCTGCTCCAGGGCTGGGTCCCCACGCTGGCAACCTTCTGGAATACCGTCGCATGGACGCTCTCGGTCGAAGTCCTTCTCTATGCAGCCTTCCCCTGGCTCATCCGTCTTCCGTGGCCAAAATCTCCCGCCCGCCTGATCGCTCTGCTCATCGCCATCTGGGCCATTGGACTCGTCCCCCACTCGCTCTACACCCTGCTCAACCCGGACCACCTCTCCGCGCCTGCCAACCGTTACACCTACGGCTACTGGCTGCGTGCGCTCAAGTTTTCCACCATCATCTACGCCGCCACATTCCTCACCGGAATCGGTCTGGGCAAGCTCCAGACAATCCTCGTGCTGCCACCGCGCCAGCGCACTCTCGTCGCCGCTGCCAGCCTCCTCGCCCTTGCCGCGTTCTATTCCCAGGCCACGCCCTTCGCCCCCTACGTCCTGATGCACGGCGGTCTAATGACGCCGCTCTTTGCCGCGCTCATACTTGGCCTCAGCGGTCCGAACACTATCGCCTCTCTCTTCTCCTGGAGGCCGCTGATGCTGCTCGGCGAGGCAAGCTACTGCCTCTTTCTGCTGCACTTCAACTTCATCGGCATGGTTCGCCTCTACCATGGCACCGATCGCCTGCACCTCGCCGCGTTCGATCCCTGGATCACCTACGCCGCCACCATCCTGCTCGCCTTCGCCGCGTACTATCTGGTGGAAATGCCCGCCCGCAAGGCCATCCTGCGCCGTGGAAAGGCACGCTCCGCTTAGGTCCAAGGTTCCAGGTTCCAGGTTCCATGTTCGAGGAGCATGTGAATATGAGGTCGTCATCCTGAGCGAAGCAGCTCGCGTTCTTTGCGAGCTGCGTAGTCGAAGGATCCCGATACATCTGCGAACGCCACAACAGTCCGCCCTTTCTCCCACAAACCCCGCCTCTGCTTTTTCTTCAGTCACCAACAGAAATGCGGCTGCCCACTCGGCAGCCGCATCCCGTTTTCTACCCCTCAAACCTTGAACCTCGAACCTCTCCTACGGAATGATGGCCTGCGTGGCGTGCGGCCCATTCGGCACAATTGCCAGGCACGTCGGCGCTGCGGAGCCGTTGAACGGAGAGTTCTGCACTCCCTGCAGCCCGCCCGTATTCGGACTCAGCCGCTCGCCGGTCACCGTATTGTCCAGGCTGTTCGATGTATACAGGAAGTTGCCCAGCGCGGGGTCGATGGCCACGCAGGTCGGGCCCGTCCCGGTACCGGTCGCAAATGCGCCAACCGCCCCCGAAGCTGTACCCGTCGCCCCATCGATCATGTAGCCCTCCACCGTGCTGCCGTTGTAGTTCACCACATAGATCAGCTTGCCGGTTGGGTCGATGGTCAGGTTGGCCGGGAACAGTCCAGTTGCGAATGGCCCGTTGACCATCGGCAGCAGCCCGCCCGCGGGCAGCACCGTATACCCGATCAAGTGGTTCGCCGCCTGGTCGGTCACATAGATAAACCGCGAGGTCGGCTCCTCGGCGATTGCGCTGGGTACCACGCCGGCGGCAAATCCAGTCACCACCGAATTGCCCGCGGTACCGGCAATCGTGGTTCCCGATACCGGCGTCAGCGCGCCGGTCGTCGTATTCTGCGAGAAGCCGAGAATCAATCCGGTAGCCGAAGTCTGCTGTCCCACCACATACACAAAGTGGTTGAAGTAGCTCACCGAGATCCCCACCGGCTTGATGCCAACCGGCTGCGGCGTCAAAGCCGTGCCCAGCGAGTTGTCCGCGTTCACCGGGAAGATCGACACCACGCCCGTCCCCGTTGAAGCGCCTGCCGCATAGCTGTTCGTCACATACAGGAACGCGCCCTGCGGGTCGATCGCCACCGCCGTCGGATGAGCGCCGCCGGTCGGATAAACGTGCTGCGAGGCAAGCGTTCCATCCCCTTGCACCGCGAACTCCTGCACCGTCGAGTCGCCCTGATTGATCACATAGACGAACTGGCCGTTGGGCGCAGCCACCAATGTCACCGGGTTGTTGCCCGCGGCAACCGGCGTGCCAATCTGGCTCAGCGCACCCGAGTCGAAGTCGATCGAGTACTGATCGATCACGCCCGGATTGCTCTTGTTCGTCGTCATATAGACGTACCCGACCGTGTAGTCGAGGCTGCACGACGCGAGCCCCAACACCATCGCCACAGACACCACCGAAATCTTCGCCGTACGTCCGATCCTATGCAAATTCATCTGCTTCCTTCATCCCGGCGCATGCGCCGCCTGCTGAAAATCCTGTCCTGCCCGGTCCTTCTCCGTCCGCATTCCAAATCCTGCTCTTCGCTCCTAGTAGTTCCTCAGTGGAAACGCTGGCACCGTGACCGCGCAGGTGGGCAGAGCGCTGCCGCCGAAGGGCGTTCCCAGGATCTGATACAGACTTCCGTCCTGCGGATTCAGTTGCTCGCCCGTGATGTTGCCGCTCAGCGCATTCGACGTGTACAGATAAACCGCGTGACTTGGGTTGGCGTTGCTCGGGGCCCCGCTGATGGTCACGCAGGTCGGTCCCGTCCCGGCCTGTACGCTCGCCGCCACGCTCGACCGCACCGGCTGTCCGCTTGCGCCCAGCGTGTATCCGTCGATCGTGTTCGCGGTGTAGGCCACCACATAAAGATACTTGCCGCTCAGGTCGAACGACATCCCCATCGGCCCCGCGTCGGTCTGCGCCGCGCCACCCGCGATCGCCGTGGGAATGCCATTCGCGCCCACCGAGTAAGATGCCACCTGGTTTGCCGTCTGGTCGGTGACGTAAAGATGGGTCGCCGTCTTGTCCTCCAGAATCCCGCTCGGCGTCGGGCCGCTTGCGAAGCCGGTCGATGGCACGTTGCCCGCGTTGATCGTGACCCCGGCCAGCGGCGTCAGCGCGCCAGTCGCCGCATTCTCCGAAAAGCCCAGAAGATTGGCCGTGCTCGCCGAGTCCTGTTCGATCACATACACGAAGTTGCCCGCCGCGCTGGTCGTAATCCCCACCGGGTTCCGTCCCACGTTCACCGTCGTCGGCGTGCCCAGCGTGTTGTCCGCGTGGATGGGAAAGATCGACACGCCGCCCGGCCCGGGATTCGCCAGCGTATACGAGATCGGCGTGTTCTGGTAGGTAAAGGTCACATAGAGAAACTTGCCCGCCGCATCGATCGCCGCCGCCGTGGGCAGGCTTCCAGAGATGTTGTACGTGCTCTGCGGATACAGCTTGCCGTCCGTCCCGATGGCGAACTCCACCACATCGGAGTCGAAGTTGTTCACCGTATATAGAAACAGGTTGTTGGGCGCCACCACAAGCCCCACCGTGTCGCGTCCCCCGGTGTCGATCGGAGAATCCGCCAGCGGAAGAAGCGCTCCCGACTGGTAGTCGATCTGGTACCCATTGATCAGCCCGTGCGGCAGCGACTTCGATGTCGTCATATACAGATACGACACGGTGTAGTCGTTGCTGCACGCCGTGACGCAGAGCGCCATCGCCAGGGACAACATCGAAGCCGTACCCGCACGGCCCATCGGTTTCAACCTCATGCGATTCCTAGCTCCGGGGCAGATCGTCTCCGCCCCCATCCCGTACGGAAGAGGCAAACCCCGCCTTCCTCCCGCCCGTCTGCTGCCTCATGTTTCGGTTGCGCTCACCGGCACAACCGTGCTCCGGTCGAACCTGTGCCGGCGAATAAACCTCTGCCGCAGGCGCTAATCGACGTTCCCGCTTACGGCAAGACACGTCGCCTGTGCCGCAAAGGCAGAGAAGGACGATCCGCGCGTCAGGTTGGAGAGCTGGCCCGTGTTCTGGTTGATGTACTTTCCGGTCACGGTCCCATCCCCGCTGTTCGACGTATATACATACTGGCTCGACGGATCTTCCACCATGCATACCGGCCCATTGCCCACTGAATATGGGTTGTTGACATCCGAGATCGGTTGCAGTTGGCCCGTCGCCTCGATTATGTACGCCGAAATCGTACTGTTGGCGTGGTTCGAGTTGGTGCCGCTGTGGTTCAGCACATACAGAAACTTGCCCTTGGTGTCGGTCATGCTGTACACCGGGTTGGAGGTCAGAGGAAGGTTCGCCACCGCGCCGTCGGCCTGCACGCTCAGCGAGCAGCTCGCCCCCGGCGTATAGGGAATAATCGATCCTCCGCTGGACAACTTCGATCCAGCATCCGTGACGTAGATGCTGTTTCCGTAAACATTCAGCGAGGTCGCATTGACCGTACCCAGCGGAATCGTCGAGTTGATCTCGATCGTCAGTTGGCCGCCACCTCCCAGCCCATACGGATAGATCGTCTGGTCGCCCGAATCCAGCGTGTACAAACACGAGCCGCTCACACGAAATGTCGTGGGCGCCTTGCCAACCTCAAAGTAATTCAACTGCTGCCCCGCGGCATTCTTGATCAGCTGGTTCGGTATCAGTTGCAACCGTCCCGTGCTGGGGTCGATGCCGAAGACCGTAACGTCTCCGTTGCCCGTCGTCGCATAGTCCGGGGCCTGCGAGTCCAGAACGTATAGATAGCTCCCCGTCCCGTCCGTCGAAGCCCACACCGGCGACTTGCCCGCCGTGGTGTACGTGTTCTGGAAGGTCAGCACTCCGTCCTCGCCCACGGCGAAGACCGCGACGTTGCCATCGCCGTTGCTGACTCCGCTGGCGTTGTAGGTGCCCTTGTTCACCACAAAGACGTAGTTCCCCCCAATACGCACCGCGATCGCCACGGGGTTCACGCCCCCCGAGGGGTAGGGTGAGTTCACCATCGAGGTCAGGTTCCCCGTATAGTCGTCGATCTTGAACCCGGCAATCTGGTTGTACTGCGTGCCCGCAACCCACATAAACCCGACCGTGTAGCCGCCGCACGCCGACATGCCCAGCACTACCGCCATGGATACAACCAGGGCCCGTGTAATCCGGCCAATCCTGCTCAACGTCATGCGCTTCCTTAATCCTCGCCGGCGGCCTCACTGCGACACGCCATCTGCTGCGAGCAACTCTCTGGGGATACAAAAATTCCTACCGCTTATTGTAGAAGCTGCGGCGACTTTGCGCCACTTTCCATAGAAACAGTTTTGAAAGACCAGTTGTCCGGTTCGTGGTTCATGGTTCGAGGCAAAGACTGGCACCCACTCCCTTGAACCTCGTACCTCGAACCTCGAACCTGCCTCTAAAAAATCCTCATATGGATCGTCAGATACTTCTTCGGGTCCTGGCGGATGGTCGTCACCAGCGTCGTGCTCTCGGTCAGCAGCTTGTTCAGGTTGGTATACACCGCATCGTCGGTCGCCAGCTTGCCCAGCGTCCCCTTGCCGGAGTTGATCGCCGTCACCAGCTCATCCGTCTGGGTGATCGCATCGTTCAGCTTCTTGGCAAACGTCGGGTCTTTCAGCAACATCCCCGCGCTCCCCTTGCCCGCCTCCGCGTCCGCCAGGATCGAGTTCAGGTTCGCAAGCGACTGGTTCAGATTGTTGTACATCGTATCGTCCGTCAGCAGCTTGCCCGCCGAGCCCTTCCCGTCTTGCAGGTTCTTGGTAATCTCATCCACCCGGCCGATCGCGTCGTTCAGCCGGTTGTACATCGCAGCGTCGTCGTTGAAGAACTTGCCCACCGTGTTGTCGTTCCTGTTCAGCTTCACCGTGATCTGATGGACATCGTCCGCGGCCGCGACCAACTTGTTGTACAGCTCGGGGTTGGTCAGCAACTGGCCGAACGATCCCTTCCCCGATTGCATATTGTCCACCACCGTGTTCAACTTCTCCAGAATCACGTTCAGGTTATCGAAGGTTCCCTGGCTCTCCTTCACCACGTCCTGGAGGCTTGGCGTCTCCAGCGTCTTCAGCTCGTCGCCATCGCGCAACTCCGGCCCGGTTGCGGTCTGGCTGTTGATGTTCACCACAGTGTCGCCCAGCACCCCCACCGTCGTCAGCGCCGCCGTCGAGTCCGTTCGCAGGCTGCTCTGGTACTTGCTGTCCAGCTTCATCACCACCTGCACCGGCGTCAGCTTGCGCTCCGCCGTCGTCACCACGGTGATCGTCTTCACCGTTCCGATCGTCACCCCTTCCAGGTTCACCGCCGCGCCAACCTTCAGCCCCGCCGAGTTCTCAAAGTACGTCGTCACCGTCAGCTTGCGTGAGAAGAGCCCCAACCCCGAAGCGCTCGTCATCAGGAACAACAGAGTCGTCAGGATCACCGCCGACACCAGCACAATCACCCCGATCTTCAACTGAGACCATCGGACCTCCTGCTGGCTGGGCATAAACCTCCTCAATCCTCTCCGCGAACCATGCGCATACAACCCGCTGCAAGCTGCGGTAGAACTTGATCTGAGGTTACCACCCCCCGCCCACGCTACACTAGAGCCGAAACACACAGAGGCGAAATGGTCATCGGAGTAGGCACCGACCTGATCGAGATTGCACGCATCGGTCAGAGCATCGACCGATTCGGCACGCGCTTTCTCGCACGCGTCTTCACCCCGCTGGAGATCGCCTATTGCCAGCGCAAGAAGAACGCCGCCGAGAGCTTCGCCGCCCGCTTCGCCGCCAAGGAAGCCGGTGCCAAGGCCCTCGGCACCGGAATCAGCCGCGGCATTGGCTGGCTCGAGTTGCAGGTCGAGCGTGAGCCCAGCGGCAAGCCCTCCCTCGCGCTCTCCGGTCGCGCCGCTCTGCGCGCCCGCCAGCTTGGCATCGCAAGAGTCTCCCTCAGCCTCACCCACAGCCGTGACATCGCCCTCGCCGTCGTCATCATGGAGAATTAAAGCATTCTCGGAATTGCTATTGACCAATTTTGTTTGTCATTCCGTAGCGTATTTTGCTTGTCATTCCGTAGCGAAGCGAAGGAATCTGCTTTTGCTTGCTCCACAATTCTCTACACCATTACCGAAGATGCTCTACCTCGAACCTAGTCCCTGTCCTCCTGGTCACGTGACCCCCGTACCCCCACCCCCTATCACGCGCCGGTGCAATGCCTCCGATGAACACAGCAGCGGCAACTACCTCCAAGCCGCGGCGGCACATCGATCCCATGCATTCGCTCGACATCCAGGGCTTTACCTACGAACAGCGCCACGGCCTGCTCCCCGAACTTACAGCGGCCTTCGGCAACTGTGGCGGCTGGGTGCTCGAGCGCAAGACCCTCTCCCCCACAAACATGGAGTTCCGCGTCGAGATCCAGTTGCTCGCGGTCCTCGACCTCTACGCCGCTATCATCGCCACCGGTGTCGAGCTGACCCGCGCCGGCCATGAAGCCCTCACCGAACTCTGCACCCGCCGCCAGCATCTCCGCCTCGCCGCCGAACTCGGCCAGATCGTCACCCTCCGCCTGGAGATCAGCTTCCTCGACGACATCACCATCCACTCCCTGCTCGCCTCAGGCTCCGGCCTCGCATGATGCCATCAGGCCCGATGGCCTCATGCCCGATCGCGTGTGCCGCGCGGACAAGAGTTGACCCCGTGGCCGTGAAGACCGAGAATCGAATCTGACAGCCGCTCCGTTCCATACCCCTCCGGGCCTGCTCTCCAGTTTCCTTTTTCGAGGTCTTCCATGCTCGCCTACATCGTCCTTCTCGTCGCCGTGCTCAGCCGCATCCTTCCCCACGCCTTCCACGCCGTCAGTTGGAACTTCACCGCCCTCGGCGGAGGCCTGCTCTTCTTCGGCTCACGCATGGCCAGCTCCAGGCGCGCCGCATGGATGCTCCCCTCCGCCCTTGCCGTCCTCATGGCAACCGACTACTACCTCACCGTCTTCGCCTACGGCTATCCCTTCCAGTTGCGCACGTACCTCGTCACCTGGATCTGGTACGCAGCCGTCTGCCTGCTCGGAATGGGCCTCCTGCAAAAACCCACCCTGCTGCGCGTCGCCGCCGGTGCGCTTGCCACGTCCACCTCCTTCTTCCTCATCAGCAACTTCGTCGTCTGGACCGCTGGCTCCATGAGCATGTACCCCCACTCGCTCGCCGGACTCGGCGCCTGCTACGCCGCCGGCCTTCCCTTCTACCGCAACGACCTGGCCTCCACCGCGCTCACCGCTGGCGCGCTCTTCGGCCTGCCCGTACTCGCCGCCCGCATCGTTGACTCGCTCCGCGCCGCCCGCAGCGCCAACCTGCCCCTGGCGTAGCCGCTATCGCCGGGTGCCCCAGGTGCCTGGAGAAGTGAGCACAACCACTGAATCTGGGTGCCCCAGGTGCCTCGCATTTGGGCACCTGGGAGTGCCGCACAACCACTGAATCTGGGTGCCCCAGGTGCCTCGCATTTGGGCACCTGGGAGTGCCGGATGGCCGGGTGCCCCATCCATCGCGCCTTTGTCTCATGCGATGGGTGGGATGTAAGCCGCCAACCCGCCGCCCTTGCCTGTTCTTTCGGAGGGAGCAGGGGGCTTCAGCTGTTCAGTAGCATGACATCCTTTACAGATTGTC
>DAIRTY010000017.1:0-16300 GCA_036803645.1 Acidobacteriaceae bacterium
TTGAAGGTCTTCCGAATAGAGCAGCTTGCAGCCTGCCTGCTGCGCCGCCGCAACGATCAGGCTGTCGTACCAGTTCAGCCGGTATCGCCGATGGATGCCGATCGCATCGGAGACAAGAGTTGCCGAAGAAGCGACGATATGCATGGGCCGGAAGGTGACAGTGAGGTAGCGCTGGGCTTCCTCCTGAGGCATTTTGACCGGCCCTTTGACGAGGGCCCAGTTGAAAAACTCATGGATGACCTGATAGCTGATTACGGCTTCCCCGCTGATCGCGAGGCCGCGAATCAAGTTGTCCGCGATGGACTGTTTGACAGGCTCCCTCTGGTCGTACGCATAGATAAAAATGTTGCTGTCAAGGAAGGACTTATCGCTCATTCAACTCGTCGCGCGTGTACTTGCGGTCCACCTTCATGTATTTTCTGGTGCGCTCCATCAATTCATCGTACTCGCGGAGCCAGCGCTGGCGCCCGGAGTACTGCAGAAGCCACTCGCGGAAGGCGGCGTTCAGCGTGGTGTTTTGATCGGCTGCGGCCTTTCGGGCCTGCACGATCAGCGATTCTTCGGCGCTGAGAGTAATGTTCTTCACTGTTTTAGTGTACACGATAATAGTGCATAAGGCAAAATAACTCGCATCAACGGCGGTTGAGGCCGAGCAGCGAGAGGAAGAAGCTGGCGAAGATGGCTTCCACGCCCAGCATCAACAGCGTGGCGGAGGGCAGCGTCACCCGCAGCATGTGCGTTGGCGAGAGGTGTCCAAAGCCTGTTGCGTGCCACAGAAAGACCGCATAGCCCAGCATTCCCGCGCCAATCAGAAGCAGCAGGCAGCCGAAGAGCAGGCCCGTCTCCAGCGTGATGAACTTGAAGAGCCGCTCGAACCGCGGGTTCACGGGAAGAAAACCCTCCTGCGTCCCGAAGACCTTGGCCGAGACGGCGAAGACGGTGATGTGCGCGCCGATCAGCACCAGGCCGAGCGCGTAGGTCAGCGTGTCGACGTCGAAGCTGTACGCGCCAATCACCAGCGGCCCGGGCAGCAGCGCGGCGGAGAGGACAAGTCCCACCAGAAGCGCGGCCAGTCCAGGGTAGAAGAAGAGCCAGCGCGGGCTGTAGAGCAGCAGGAAGCGCAGGTGCCGCCAGCCGTCGCGCCACGAGCGAAGATGCGGTGGGCGCGAGCGGCCGTCGGGCGAGAGGGTGGTGGGTACCTCGGTCATTCGCAGCCCGGCCAGTGAGCTTTTGACCACCATCTCGGATGCAAACTCCATTCCCGTGGTGCGCAGATTCAGCCCGAGGATCGAGTCGCGGCGGAAGGCGCGCAGGCCGCAGTGGAAGTCGCGCACCGGGATGGAGAAGAAGACGCGCCCGATGGTGGATAGGATGGGGTTGCCAATGTATTTGTGCAGCGGCGGCATGGCACCGCGCTCGATGGAGCCGGCGAAGCGGTTGCCCATCACCAGGTCGTATCCCTCGTCGAGTTTGGGAAGAAAGCGCGGCAGATGCTCGAAGTGGTAGCTGGCGTCGGCGTCGGCCATCATGACGTACTTTCCGCGTGCGGCCTCGATGCCTGCGATCAGCGCCGCCCCATAGCCGCGGGTGGCGACATCGACGACGCGCGCGCCCTCTTCCGTGGCGATGCGCTGCGAGCCATCCGTGGACCCGTTGTCCGCGACCAGGACCTCGCCGGAGATGCCGCTGGCCGCAATCGCCGCCGCCGCCTGACGCACGCAGAAGGCGAGCGTCTCGGCCTCATTCAAACACGGCATAAGGATCGTGAGGTCGAGATCGGTCATGGGGAGATGGTAACAAAGGCAGTTGCCGGTTGTTGGTTGTTAGTTGAGCGGAAGCGCATAGAAGGTGGTGCCGCCGAGCTGTTGCCAACTGCGGAAGGCGGGGTCGGAGTCGCTGACGCGGAAGTTGCCGAAGTCGGCGACCAGAACTTTGACGCCCTGGGCGCGGACAACGCCGACGTCCTGCTCGCGGTTGGGCAGGGCGGCGAGGAATTGCGGGACGGGCGTTTCGGGATCATAGATCTCGGCAAGGATGCGCACACCGGCCAGCCGCGCCCAGTAGTGGTCGTTGAGGCAGGCAACGGAGCCAACGCACGGAGTCGCCGGGATGCACGCCGAGGGATTGGAGGCCGTCGGCAATATGAATCATGGTGGGCGAATACCAGCCGGCTGGATACCCCCTCATGACAATCTGACGCCGGTCTTCAAAGACGATGCGCAGGCTCTCTCCGGCGGCCAGCAGCGCAAGCAGAAGCAGCAGGGCCGAGGCGGTGAAGCGAAGGCGTGCCGCTGCGCTCTGTGCCGGTTGCGACTCCGCTCCGCTGCGCGGCTGCGGCAGGCGCAACGCGGCAAACAGCGGCAGAAGAATGCTCAGGTAGGCGACCGTGACGTAGCGCTCTTCCGTATTGACGATGGCGTAGATGCCCCAGATGGCGACGCCCAGAAGAAGCGGCGGCAGCCAGAAGGCGTTTGTGCCGGGCCTGCCAGGCTTCCAGCGCAACACGGGGCGCGCCCCCAGCAGGAGCAGCAGCGCCAGCAGCAGCAGCGCCTCGGGATGATTGAAGAGATAGCGGACAAACAGAACCGAATCGCGCGTGGCGCGCGGAAGGTCCTGGCGCAGGCTGAAGTGCGGCTTGATCTGCTCGTTCCAGTAGGTGGTGTCGAACCAGTCCGGGTAGGTACCGTAGTGCATCTCCGCGTAGCTGAGGATGAGCGGCGTATGCAGCAGCTCCTTCTCGGGGTGCTTGAGGTGGACCTCGGAGGAGCCGAACTGCGCGGTCTGGTATGGCTGCAAGTGCATCTTCCCGGTGCCGCCCACGTACCATGCGTAATTGAGCGCGCCGGAGTCGCCGAAGTCGAAGCGGTGCCTCTGATGGGAGAGCGCGGCAACGTACGGCCCGGCCACAACCGCAAAGCAGAGCAGAGCGACCAGCGCGGCAGAGATGATTCGCGCAGGCCTGTGCTTCAGCCAAATCCAGCGGAAGACTACGAGCGAAACGATGCAGACAAACGCGAAGACAAACGCGAACGACTTGGTGAGATAGGCGCATCCCAGCGCCACACCCATCAGCGCGGCGTAGCGCAGGCGGTTGGTGGCGAGATGCGCCAGAAGCGCGGCGATTGCGAAGAGCAGGAACGCCTGTAGCAGCGCGTCGGGGCGAATCTTGCCCAGCGAAAGCTCGCGCTGGCTCGCGATGACAAGCAGCGTTAGTCCGAGGGTGCGCAGCATGGTGCGGTCCAGCAGATAGCTGACTTGCTGGCTGGCTGACTCGCTGACTCGCTGACTGGCTGACTCGCGCAGCCGCGCGATCGAGTCGGCGAAGCAGACGACGGCCACCATCCCCAGCAAAAAAATCCCGAAGTTGACGAAGTAGTACGCGCGCAGCTCCGTCGCTGGAGTTGCCCGCGAGAGCGTGTGTCCCAGCGCGAGGAAGGCCGGATACATGGGGTGCCAGTAGCCGTTGACGATTCCCGCCCAGTGGTGCGCGCGCAGCAGGTCGCCCAGGTCCATGTAGGCGACCGCGTCGCCGTCGATCTGATAGCCGTCGTAGGTCGCGTAGCCAAAGGTGACCAAAGCCGCCAGCGCACAATAGAACGGAAAGAAGCGGCGCAGCAGTATGGAGATGGCAGAATCTTCGAGATGATCTTCCTGCGGATCGCCTGGGTTCACCTTCAGACTCCCTCTGTTGCCTCGATTATCGCAGAGCGGTCCGCGGACTGCCCGCGTGTGGCTCGCGCAGCACGATTGTGGTACTTTTTCCTTGTACCTCGCGAGGCCGGACCGTCCGGCCTCACCCTGCTCCGCAAACCACGGCGCGGCGGCGCGGAGGGGGGTTCAAGCGACCAGGTTCGCAAGGAGTTCTCATGCCAAAATCACCGATCGTTTATTTTGAACTGCCCTCCAACGACGTAGCGGCTTGCAAGCAGTTCTACCACTCCCTCTTCGAGTGGAGTTTCCAGGACTTCGGCCCGGACTACGCCGCCTTCTCCGGCTCCGGCCTGGACGGCGGACTGAACGGCGCAAGCCCTGCCGAAGGCCGCACCAAATTCCCGCTGGCAGTCATCGACACCGGCGACCTCGAAGCGATGGAGAAGAGAGTCGTCGGTGCGGGCGGCCGCATCACTCTGCCCATCTTCGCCTTTCCCGGCGGCCGCCGCTTCCACTTCACAGACCCCTCGGGAAATGAGCTGGCCGTGATGCAGCGGGAGTAGATCCTTCGCTGAACAGACAGCTTCTCATCGTGAAATAAAATTGGGCGGCCAGTGTGCTTCATCTGGCCGCCCATTCTTGTCTTTATTTGCGCTTATTACGCGTCCTTCACCCCATCCACAAACGCCTTCAGCTTGCGGCTGCGGCTGGGGTGGCGCAGCTTGCGGAGGGCCTTGGCTTCGATCTGGCGGATGCGTTCGCGGGTCACCTGGAAGCTCTGCCCTACCTCCTCCAGCGTGTGCTCGGAGCCGTCCTCCAGCCCGAAACGCATCTTGATGACACGCTCTTCGCGCGGCGTCAGAGTGCGCAGCACCTGGCTGGTGTACTCCTTCAGGTTGACCGCAATCACCGCGTCCGCGGGCGAAACCGCCATGCGGTCTTCGATGAAGTCCCCAAGGTGCGAGTCCTCCTCTTCGCCGATCGGCGTCTCCAGCGAGATGGGCTCCTGCGCGATCTTCAGCACCTTGCGCACCTTGGCCACGGGAATGTCCATGCGCTTGGCGATCTCCTCGGACGACGCCTCGCGCCCCAGCTCCTGCACCAGTTGCCGGCTGGTGCGGATGAGCTTGTTGATCGTCTCGATCATGTGCACCGGGATGCGGATGGTGCGTGCCTGATCGGCGATGGCGCGCGTAATCGCCTGGCGAATCCACCACGTCGCGTAGGTGGAGAACTTGTATCCGCGGCGATACTCGAACTTATCGACCGCCTTCATCAGGCCGATGTTGCCCTCCTGAATCAGGTCGAGGAACTGCAGGCCGCGGTTGGTGTACTTCTTGGCGATGGAGACGACGAGGCGAAGGTTGGCCTCGATCAGCTCGCGCTTGGCGCGCTCGGCGTCCATGTCTCCCTGGATCATCTCGCGCTGGGTGCGCTTGAGGTCTGCGATGGGGATGCCGGCGTCGGCCTCGATGCGTTCCAGATCGGTGCGGCAGTTCTTCTGCTGGCGGCGGTACTCCTTGCGCAGCTCTTCGGAGCGCGATGCCTCATGCTTGGCTTCCAGCGACTTGATCTGCCGCTCCAGCGTGCGCATGGCATCGACCGTCTTGTTGACCTTGTCCAGCAGCCGCTTCTTCTCGGAGTTGGTGTACTTGAACTCGCGGATGATGCGGTTGATGTAGACCTGCTCGCGGCCCAGCAGCCAGCGCGTCCTGCGCATCTCGCGGACCTTGGCGCGGGTCTCCTTGCCGGTGTGAGCGGCGGCCTTCTCGGAGAGCGCCTGCGCCTTCTTCTGGTGCTTGACGATGACGTCGATGCGGCTGACGGTCGCCTTCACCCGCGCCTGCAGGATCTCTTCCGTCAGTTCCTCTTCGTCGAAGGTGACCACTTCCTTGATGTTGCGCACGCCGCGGCGCAGGTCCTCGCCGAGGCCGACGATCTCGTGAATCACGATGGGCGAGCGCGAGATGGCCTTCATGACGCGGTTCTGTCCGCGTTCTATCCTCTTCGCAATTTCGACCTCGCCCTCTCGCGTCAACAGCGGGACGGTGCCCATCTCTCGCAGGTACATGCGCACCGGGTCGTTGGTTTTTTCGAGGGTACCGGGCGAGAGGTCGAGTTCCACGTCATCGGACTCTTCGCCCGCCTCGGGCTCGTACTTGTCGCGGTCCGCGCCCATGCGATTGTCGCCCGCGAGTACATCGATGCCCTGGGTGTTGATGGTGGTCATCAGGTCGTCCAGCTCGTCGGGCGAGGTGATGTCGCTGGGCAGCAGGTCGTTGACCTCACCAAAGGTCAAGTAGCCCTTCTCTTTTCCGGTGTCGATGAGCTTTGCTAAATCGTCTTCAAACTTGTCAATCTTTTCGTTTTCTTCAGCCACGGCGGTGCGCACTCCTGGGGAGAAAATTTTGTGGGGCCGTCTGGGGTTCAGGCGGAGATTTCCCTTGGTTGTTTCTGGGGTAACCGGGGGTTGTTGCGGTATTGACCGCGGTGGCAAGCCCGATCGCCAAGGGGCAGATCAGGGCATTCTAAGGCGCACGACCCCAGTTGATACTAGAATACCACAACTTTTGATGAATCTGGCGCGAAAACGACTCACAGCGGAACCGCGTGGCTGGTGAACCAGGCAGCCAACTCCTCTTCGCTGAGCGAACCTTCGGCAAGATGCAGAAATGTATCGTATTCGTCCGCTTTCGATGAGGTTATGTCCCATCCGTTGCGGTTGAGAAAGAGAACCGATACGACAAGCGCAGTACGCTTGTTGCCGTCCACAAATGCGTGATTGCGTGCAATCCCAAAGGCGTAGGAAGCAGCCAGTCGAAATAGATCCGGCTCCTCCGCATAAACAAAGACATTCTGTGGCTTGGCCAACGCGGAATCGAGTAGAAACTCATCGCGAATGCCGTCTGAACCGCCATGTTCGGCCAGTTGCTCACTGTGCAGCGCCAGCACTGCTCGCTTTGAAGCCCAGCGCGGCTCCTTCACTACTCCGCCAGCTTCCGTAGAACGTCGCGATGCTTTCGCATCACCTTGCGTCCCGCCTCCATCTCGTCGGCGAAATCTGGATCATACGGCGTGAGTTTGATTCCATCGGGAGTATCAGAGATAAAAAGGATGTCGCCCTTTTGAACCTTGAGGCGAACAAGAACATCTTTGGTGAGAACTACGCCGACCGAACTTCCAATCGTGAGTATCTTTGCGGTAGTAGGCATAGTGGCCTCCGTAGTTCAATTATAACAATAAGTAGAACGTGGCACGTCTCTATTCCGCTTCGGCTCATGCTTTCCCCCGCCGCAACCGAGCCAACAGCACGCCGGGCCTGAGCGATGGAGGGTAATGCACCATGCTGGCCATGAACGCTGGAAACGTGTCATGCGCGATGCGCAGGGAGGCCGGCAGCACATAAAAATTCATGGCCAGCTCCGAGATCAGCAACGCCGCCGCCGCGCCATACAGGCCCTCCCAGCGCGCAAGATAGAAACATGCAACGCAGGTCAGGCTGGTAGCCGCCACATAGATGGCAGCCATCGTCTGGTGCTGATTGGTGGAGGCCATCAGCGTGGAGCTGGTCGACCACAGGGCGTAGAAAACCACCACCAGCAGCAGAATGCTCAGCAGTCCCTGGCTGGGCGGCACTTTGCCTCCCGTCCAGTGGTGCAGAAAGGACGGCCCCACCGCCATTACGCCGGCCACCACCACCACCCCGATCATCAGGGCCAGTTGGCAGGCGCGGCGGTGCAGCGTCCGGGTCGTGTCGATCTTGCCCGCGCCGTACGACAGCGACATCTCGGGCCAGAAGGTGGTGTTCACCATCTGCACCATCTGTAGCGCCGCCCGCGAGACGGTGCGAGCGGTGGCGAAGATGGCCACATCGACCGGGCCAAGAGCGTAACCCACGGCCATCAGCGTCCCTTGCAGGTTCAGCGCGTTGCCGATGGGGAATCCCATGAAGGCAAACGCAAGCGGGGCGAGGCGGCGAATCTCGGAGAAGCGCGCGTGCCTCCATCCGAACTCGAGCCAGGGCATGTCGTGGCGGACCAGAACGCATAGCAAGAGCGTGCCCAGGCTGTTGGCCACGGCAAAGACCAGTGCGGCTGTGCGCGGTCCGTGGCCTAGGACCACCGGGACCATCATCGCAACAAAGGCCGTCAGCGAGATCATGCTCTTGATGAAGGTACCGTACGGATAGCGGCCGACGCAGGTGTAGGCGGATTGCAGCAATTGCTCAAACTGGCCGAGCAGAACCGAGAGTCCGAGGTAAAAGATGATCCACCGCGTGTCCGCCGGGCTGATCGAGTGGACGTTGAGCACGCTGTCTACTGGGACGACGTACAGCAGCGGTCCCAGCAACAGGGCGATCGTTCCGCAGATGCAGGCGAACAGCCACCAGCAGCTCTGAAAGACGCGCAAGGTGCCCTCGCGGTCGCCCGCCGACTCGCGCATGGTCATATCGTTGCCAGCCACGGAGCCGAAGCCGATGTTGGACAAGGCGAGATACGACGGCACGGCATTCAGGATCAACCAATTGCCATAGACCCGGATATCCCAGAAGCGCAAGAACCGGATCTGGATCAGCAAGATAACCGTACCGGCCATCTTGCTGAACCCGTTGGAGGCGAAGCCAAGGGCGAGTCGTCGTTTTATTCCGCTATCCAAACCGCGCTCCGTCCTGTGGGCAATCTCTGGAATTGACGTATGTAAATACTTCTATCTTCTGCGAAGCTGCGCGACCAGGTTCTGCGCGATGGGACGAAGTATACGCTTGGCCTTTTGCCGCAGGCTGATGGGCTGGGATATGCGTTCGCCAGCGGCAAACGATTGCAGCAAGGATTGATAACTCGTCTGTTCGGCCCAGATTTGGAAGAGAGGGGTAATATCCGAGCGCTCCTCGGGCGCGAACTCATCGGACGCAGCCGCCAGGTAGCGCAGGAAATTCTCGCGGCTGGCGTGGCCGATCCAGGCGCGCTCGGCGGCGGACTTCATGCCGGAGCGCGTGGCGGCGAGCGGAAAAACTTCACAGAACATGCGCACCTCGTCGCGCACCCACATGCCCACCCGCTTGCGGAACTTGTTGCCGCCGTGGCCGACGCGGTAGCCGCTGAGGATTTCGTTGGCATAGACGAAGCTGCCGAACGGGGCCATCTGCACGAACAGCGCCCAGTCCGCCAGCGACTCCAGCGACGCCAGGATCGGCCCCGAGAGGAAATACGCCTCGCGCCGAATGGCAAAGGCCGCAAAGCTCACCTTGGGGCCGTTCTTCTGGCTCAGCAACGTGGCCGGCGGCTGCTCAACCTTGGGCACGCTGAGCATGTATTCGCGACTGACCACCGCATCGTCCGCGTCGATGTTCTCCCAAGCGGCGCGCACCAGAACTGCGTCGTCGCGGCTGACCGCGGCCGCGCACAGCGCCTCGCAGTAGCGGGGGCGCGCCACGTCGTCGCTGGATAGCAGGGTGATCCAGTCGCCGCTCTGGCTGCTCAGCGTGAAGTTGTACTGGCCGGTCAGATTGACGCCTCGCGGAGGCTTCACGGCGCGCACATGGGCTGCGTACTTCGCGATGATTTCGGGCGTGTTGTCGCTGCTGTGGTGGTCTGAGATTACGATCTCATCCGGCGGGCGCGTCTGGTTCAGCAGCGACAGAATCGTCGCCTCCAGGAACTCTCCCTGGTTATACGCCGGGATACCAACCGAGAATCGTAGCGCTGTGCCCATGCACCCTGATTGTAGCAACGGAAGCGAAGAGGGGCCTCGGCCAGTGCCATCTGCCATGCGCATCGAGGCGTGGGCTGTGGCGGCGCGTCTGGCGTGGATCATCGCGAAGACCGCTGTTCTATGGCGCGCCGGTGGAGGAAGCTGCGCCCAGGTCGAAGACCATGGTTCTGACGTCTCTTTGCTGGAAGAGGGCCACGGGAGGATCGCAGAAATCGTTCTTCATGCGAGGAGAGTTGGGGCCGGCCTGCTGTGGCTCGACCGCATGAAAACAACCTCCGCTATAGGGAGGGTAGGCGGTGGCGATATAGTAGCGCACGCCATACTCCGCGAGTACCTGGCGCAGCGGAAGCTGACGTTGAATCTCACCCAGAAAGTGACGGTCCATCACCAGGCCCTCGGTCTGCACCATTGGTTGGGGAAGCAGATAGGCGACCATTCCGGAACGATCTCCCATGGCATATCTGCCTGGGTGGGTTGCCGCAAATTCGCGGACATCCTGCGCAATTTCATAAAGCTGAAACTGAGCGCCCGTGCCTTCGTGCGTCCTGAAGATGAGCGCCACCATGCCCATCGAGACAAGCGAGCCGACCAGCGGCCAGGCCAGCACTCGGGCCGTGGGCCGCCAGAGGCAGAAGATCGCCAGCGCTACGCAGAGCGCGATCCGCAGCGTGTAAAAGTACCAGTCCCACAGCTTCCAGTCGCTGAGGCACGAGAGCAGCAGCAGATACAAAAATGGAAAGATGAGAACGACCGGGTAGAGTGCCTTCTGCATCCCGGTAAGCTGTTTGTATATGGCCGGCAGAAGCAGGATTGCAACTACCACCGGGAGCACGCTGAGAAGCTGCGAGTGCTGCTTGTGCAGCAGGCTGAGAAACGCGGGCGCGGAGGGATGATGGTTGAACTTCATCTGTTTGGCCATGCCCGAGACGGGCAGCCAGGTATCGAACCATATCCGGTTCGAGATGAAATAAAGCGCCAGCGGAGTGAGGCCCAGAATAAAACCCGCCGCGTTGCTGACGCGAAGAGATCGGCGCAACGCCGGATGCAACAGCAGCGAGAGAAGCATCAACGCGGCCAGCATGATCGTATCCAGCCTCGACAGGACCATCGCCGACACCAGCAGTCCAAGAGACACCGACTGCCACAGCCCTTGTTGCCAGAAATTCCTGTGCTGCGCCACCAGAAGCACCGCCAGCACCAGGGGAACGGTGAGGACCACCTCCATACCGCCAGTAAAGATGTGGATGGAGTAAAGAGCCACATAAACTGCGAAAGCATTGGCGATGAGATCGCCCGCGCCGGATATTTTGATCAGGGCCCGCGCAAGAAAGTAGGTTGCCAGCGTCGCGACGAAGGTCGTGACGGCGAGAAACAAATGAATCAGCCTGGGATTACTGGTAAAGAAGCTGAGAATCGTCAGCGCCATCAGCCAGAGCGGATGGTACCCATTGGTGGGAACTATTCCGTTGATGGTTGAGCCATGTCCATGCGCCAGGTTCTGCGCAATCTTCAGATAGTAGAAGAAGTCGTCCTCTTCATAGATCATCCATTGCACATGGCGCAGAAGTGGCTCCGCAACGGTCCTGGCCACGCCAGCGATCATGCAAACCGTGACCCCGATCGGCATCCACCGGTTCAAGACGCTGCGCCAGCCAACGTCAGCCCGCGGAGACGGGTTCGGCCCTTGCGCAGAGTCCTGTGCGTGAGTGATCTCTTTCATGTGGGCAGCATACTATAGGCCTATTGCGCGCGCAGCTTGCGGTCCACGTCGAGCTTTTCGGCGATGAGCTGGGTGAGCATGGCCTGGTCCCCGCGCCGGTCTGCCTCTGCGATCTGCGAACGCAGCTCGCGCTGCCGCCGTTCCAGGCGACGCATTTCCAGCGTATCCAGCGCGTCTTCCACCTGTGCGGTGAGTGCAGACCCTTTCTTCGCCGGTGTGAATTCCAGGGCCTCGGCCAACTGTGCACGGGCCTCTTCGGTGGGGGCGGCGTCCAGCGGGTTCGACGGCACGGGCGCGTTGGCCAGCGTGTCGAGCAAGTCCGCCGTGGCCAGGTCGGCAATCCACGCCGAGTTCTCCGCCAGCTTACGCGCCGCAAGCTCCCGTGCCGGATTGCTCTCCGGCAATACCAGCGCGCGCAGCAGGATGCGCTCCGTCTCCGTCATCGGCTCCGTCCGCTGCGCCGGAACGCTGGCCAGGCGATGCGCGGCAGCCTGCTTCAGCTCCTGCCGCATCAACGCCGAGTCGATGCCCAGCTTATTCGCCGCATCCTCGGCGAACTGGTTGCGGCGAATCGGGTGTGCCATGCGGCGGATGTGGGGCAGCAGAAAGTTCATCGCGCTCACCTTGGCCTCCGCGCTGTGGCCGGGAAAGAGCTGCCGCGCCCGCTCGATCAGGTAATCCGAGTGGCGCTTGGCCGCGCGCAGCGCCGCCCCGTACGCCTGAATCCCCTTCTCGCGCACATAGCGGTCGGGATCGAGCCCGCCCTCGAGCGTCACCAGCTTCACGTCGAAGTCCTCCTCTGTCAGCAACGCGATGGATTTCTCCGCCGCCGTCGCGCCCGCCGTGTCTGGATCGAAGTTGACGATGACGCGCTTGGTGAACCGCCCCAGCAGCCGCACCTGTGTCTCCGTGAATGCCGTGCCGGAGATCGCCAGCACATTGCGAATCCCCGCCATGTACACCGAGATGCAGTCCATCTGCCCCTCCACCAGCACGACGAAGTCGCTCTTGCGCATCTCGGATTTCGCCTTGTCCAGGTTGAACAGCACATTGCCCTTGGTGTACAGCACGGTCTCCGGCGAATTGAGATACTTCGCGTTCTTGTCGTCGGGATCGAGCGCGCGCGCAGTGAACGCGATCACCTTGCCCGCTTCGTTGGCGATGGGAAACGTAATCCGTTTGCGAAAGCGCGCGTAAAGCTCGCCGGTCGGCAGGCCGTCGTCGCTTTTGTCTTTGGAGGAGAAGAGCCCGCTGGCGCGCATTGCCTCCTCGGCGAAGTGAGGCCTCAAGCTGTCGCGCATGTGGTTGTAGTCGTCCGGCGCAAAGCCAATGCGGAAGGTTTTGATCGTCTCCGCCGAAACGCCCCGCCCGGTCAGATACTCCCTCGCCCGCGCCGCCTCGGGAGCCTTCAACTGCGCCTCGAAGTACTGCGTCGCAGCCTCGTGCAGGTCGATCAGTTGCCGCCGCAGCCCTGCCTGCTCCCCGTACTGGCGCGCCTCCTCCGGGGAGCTGAACTCGCGCTTGGGCAGCGGGATTCCGGCCTTGGTAGCGACCGCGCGCACCGCCTCGGGAAAGCTGAGGCCCTCCATCTTCATCACGAAGTTGAAGACATCGCCCTTCTCGTGGCAGCCGAAGCAGTAGTAGTAGCCGTGCGTCGCGTTCACGCTGAACGACCCCGTCTTCTCCTTGTGGAACGGGCACAGCCCGGTGTAGTTCTGCGCGCCGGTCTTGCGCAGCTTCAGGTACTCGCCGATGATGCGCACGATGTCCGCCTGCTGCTTCACGAGTTGTGCGAAGTCATCGGCCATTGGTTCAGAGATTTCCCCTGTAAATTCGCTCCGCAATCTAAGAGTGTAGTTGAAGCGGGTCGCACCCTGTGCGCCACGCCCTTACAATAGAACTCGATGCCGACCCCTGAAGAGCTTGACCGCATCTGTATCGTCCTGGTCCGCGCGCGCAACCCCAACAACATCGGGGCCGCGGCCCGCGCCATGCACGACTTCGGCCTGCGCCATCTGCGCGTGGTCAACGACTATCCCGTACCCTTCGAGAGCGCGCGCTCGGCGGTCGATGCCTCCGAGGTCCTCGCCGGCGCAGTCGCCTGCGCCACTCTCGCCGAGGCCATCGCCGACTGCACGCTGGTCGTTGGGACCACAGCCGTCGGCGAGCGCGATCTGCAACACCCTCTTCTTCCACTCGCCGAAGCCGCGCCCCGCCTGCGCGCCGAGTTGCGCCAAAAGGCTGGAGCGGGCCGCGTGGCGCTGCTCTTTGGCTCCGAGAAGACCGGCCTCAGCAACGACGAGCTGAGCCACTGCAACTTTCTCCTCACCATCCCCATGCAGCCGTACGCGGACGTGCGCCACGCCTCGATGAACCTGGGCCAGGCGGTCGCTGTCTGCCTCTATGAATTAGTCCGCGATGAATCGGAGCCGCGGAAATTGGCACGCGATGGGCCGCAGCCGCAGAGTCTGGCGGGCGATCCCGCCAACTCGCCAGCAGCCGAATCGCCAACTACCGCAGCCGACCTGGAACGCCTGACCACACTGCTCGCCGAGACCCTGGAAAAGTCGGGCTATCTGCGCCGCCACCCTGCCAACTGCGAGCCCGCGCAGCTGCGTCGCCTGCTCCGCCGCATGGCCGCCGACGCCACCGACGCCCCCATCTGGATGGGCATCTTCCGCCAGCTCCTCTGGAAGATCCGCCGCGCATGCAATTAGACCCGTTCTGGTAGATGCGCGCGGCACTCTTTCCGCAGCCGGATTTACAGCCTGGCAGGAGTTGACGGAGCGCATCTGCAATGCGGGGATCAGCGACCAGCAGCTTCCTTCCACTCCTAACGTCCGGTCAATAAGCCGGCCCGCGGGCGATCCATTCGCCGCAGACTATCCCCATTCAATGCAGGATCTTGCCGTTCGCTATTCGATCCTTCTAATGTTGCGCCCGGCTGCGTAGTCTTAAGGCCGGAATGCGTCTTGTTTTATCAACGGCATTGTGTCTTCGAGACACTCATTCCGTTTGAACACTGGACCGCGTTCCAGCACGGGTTCGATGAATAGTTCCCAGCATTTGTTTTATCAAGCAACAGAAGCGTTCCTTCAAGCCCCAGGATGAGAGAGCCCCGGCCCCGTCCGACCAACATTCCTTCAGGAGAGATATACATATGGCAAAGCGCGCAAAGTTGATGGAAAGAGCGATAGTTCAGGTCGCCAAAGGTGGATGGTCGATCTACAACGGCCTCAACTCGCTGGTCGGCGACACGCCCGCCTTCACGCCCAAGTGGAGCGACAAGCCCCTGCAGAAGAGCTACGAGAAGGAGAAGCCGCCCCTGGGCTGGCCGCGCACCACCGATTCGCTCTGTCCGAAGTGTCTGCCGGAGATTCGCCAGCAGATCGTCGACGGCAAGCTGCCGCATGAGATTCTGCTGAACGAGAAGGTCGGCGAGCTGAAGGCGCAGATCATCGAGCGCGACGGCAAGATCCTGATGGTGAAGGACTGCCCCATCCACGGCCACTTCGAGGACGTGATGTCGATCGACCCGGCCTTCATGAAGCATCTGGAAGAGACCTTTCCCGGCCGCGACATCCGCGCGCACAACGACGAGAAGCTGCACAACCACGGCACGTCTACCGTCACGCATGGACGCGGCGCGGTACTGACCATCGACCTGACCAATCGCTGCAACATGATGTGCGACCCCTGCTTCATGGACGCCAACCAGGTTGGCTTCGTGCATGAGCTGGCGTGGGACGACATCACCACGATGCTCGACAACGCCGTCACCATCAAGCCCAAGCGGCAGATGAGCGTGCAGTTCTCCGGCGGCGAGCCGACGCTCAGCCCATACTTCCTGGACGCCATCGCCTACTCGCGCAAGGTGGGCTACACCAGCGTGCAGGCGGCCAGCAACGGCATCGAGTTCGCCAAGTCGAAGGAGTTCTGCAAGGCCGCGTACGAGGCCGGTCTGCGCTACGTTTATCTGCAGTTCGACGGCATCGGCAATGCGGCCAACTCGCATCGCAAGGTGGGCAATGCATTCGACGTGAAGCTGCAGGCGATCCACAACCTGCACGAGGCGGGCGTGGACATCGTGCCAGTCACCACCATCGTCAACGGCATTAACAACGAGCAGGTGGGCCGCATCATTCAGTTTGCGCTGGACAATCCGAAGATAATCCACTTTCTCAGCTTCCAGCCGGTCAGCTTCACCGGCCGCGACGAGGGCATCAGCGACGAGCGCCGCATTGCGCAGCGCTACACACTCTCGCACATGGCGCACGACGTCAAGACCCAGACCGGCCTGGGCGAGCCGACGCGCGACTGGTTCCCCATCTCGTTCATGTCCACCTTCTCCGACTGGGCCGACCTGGTCCACGGACCAGACCGCGAGTGGGGCCAGCTCACCTGCGGTTGCCACCCCAACTGCGGCATCTCCATGGCCGTCATGGTCGATAAGGAGACCAAGGAAGCCGTGCCCGTCACGGCGTTCATCCAGGCCGAGCAGCTCGCCAAGGACATCGCCAAAATCAACGACGCAGGCCGCGGCAAGGTCCTCACGATGCTCGGAGCCGCGCTGGCCCTGCTGCGCAACTACACGCCGCAGAACGCGCCGACGCACTTCAAGATTCGTGACCTGCTTTCCAAGTTCGACAAGAGCTTCGGCGCCAGCGGACGCGACTACGGCAAGGTCACTGCCGACCGCACCCTGGCCGATGTCGAGAAGCGTCGCGGCGATCGCTGGAACTTCCTGTTCATCGCCGGCATGTGGTTCCAGGACCTGTTCAACTACGACTTCCGCCGCACCGAGCAGTGCATCATCCCGTACGCCACGCAGGAGGGCGAGATCAGCTTCTGCGCCTACAACACCGGCGTCGGCTGGCGCAATATCATCGAGAAGATGCACATGACCTCGACGCTGACCAAGTGGTACGAGGAGCATGGGCGGCACGAGATCTTCGCCGGCGGCAAGAAGGTCAGCATTGATCATCAGGACAAGTACGAACTGGTGCTGAATGAGACGGACGTCAACGCGGCGGCCAACGATACCTTCGAGAAGAACGGCATCGCCAAGAACGCGCGCGAGGAGAAGATGCGCGCACGCGACGCCAAGATGAAGCAGGACGCCGAAAACGCGATGATGGCCAAGCTCTACCGCAAGGAGATCTTGGGCGAGCAGGAGCAGCCCGGCTTTATCTCGCTCAACGAGATCAAGCCCGCCGC
>DAIRTY010000018.1:0-16196 GCA_036803645.1 Acidobacteriaceae bacterium
GCGGCAGCCGCGCCAGCAGCGCCTTCCCCCCCGGCAGGACCATCAGGTCGGCCGTGTCCACCAACTCCAACTCCTCGATCGCGTGCAGCCCTTCGGCCACCTGCGCCTCGTCGAACTCCGGCTTCAACATGCGCACAATGTCCACCGCGCGCGTTCCATGCGGCACCTGAAACTGCTCGGCATTGGGCACTCCGTACAGCTTGCACCAGCGCTGCCAGCAGCGCACCACCGAGCCGGTGGAGCTGATCAGCACGCCGTCCATGTCGAAGAGCAACCCCTTGGTCTCGACCGTCAACAACTCATTCGCAGCCGTCTCGCTCAAGCCGCACGCCCCGCCAGCACAAACTCGCGCGCCGCCTCAAGCACTTGCGTTACGGATTCCACGGCACAACTCTCGCAGTAGACCCTCAGCAGCGGCTCCGTGCCCGATGCACGCAGCAGCAGCCACGTCTCCGCGGCATTTTTCTTTGTCACTGCAACAGGATTGTCGAGGAAGAATTTAATCCCGTCCATCTTCTCCACGCGCAGCACCTTCATCCCGGCCATCGTGTCGCCTGCAACCAGCGCGCCCGCCCGTGCAATCGCCAACTGCTTCAACTCCTCGTCGATGTGCATGTCGATGCGCCCGTACTGGTGCTCGCCGAACTCCTCCTGCAGCGCCGCCACCAGTTGACCCAGCGTCTTCTTTTCGTCCGCCATCACGTTGGCCAGCAGCAGCGAGTTCAACAACCCATCGCGCTCCGGCAGGTGGCGGCTGATGCCGATGCCGCCCGACTCCTCGCCGCCGATCAGTATCTCCTGTTTCAGCATCAGGTCGCACACATACTTGAAGCCGATGCCGTGCTCATGCAGCGTGCGCCCGTACTTCGCCACGATGCGGTCGATCATCTTCGTCGTATTGAATGCGCGCGTCACATCGCCCGGCCAGCCCTTGCGCGTCAGCAGCCAATACAGCAGCACCGAGAAGACCTTGTGCGCATCCACCACATTTCCGTGCTCGTCCACCGCGCCGATGCGGTCCGCGTCGCCATCCGTGATAAACCCCGCGTCGCACTTCTCCGCCACCACAGCCAACTGCGTCGCATGAATATGCGGCAGAATCGGCTCCGGATTGATCCCCGGGAACAGTGGGTTCAGCTCGCTGCGTATCTCCACAAACGGAATCTCCGCGCGGGTGAAGATTCCCGCAATCACGCCGCGCCCGCAGCCGTACATGCAGTCGATAAGAAACTTGTAGCCCGACCCACGAATCGCATCCAGATCGACAAACTTCGCAATCGCCGCGATGTACTCCGGGTTGAAGTCAACCTCTTCGATCTTCGCCGGGACCGCTGCGTCGGCCAGCGGATCGCCCAGAGTGCTCTCGATCGCTGCCATGATCGATGGACTGCCCGATCCGCCGTAGCTCGCCTTGTACTTCACTCCATTCCACTCGGCCGGATTGTGGCTGGACGTAATCATCACCCCGCCCGCCGCCTTGCGCCCGCGCACCGCATAGCTGAGCGCCGGAGTCGGCGTGATCTCCGAACCCAGCGCCACCGGAATCCCCGCGTTGGCCAGCACCTCGGCCGCCACCGTCGCGAAGGCACGCGAGCCGAAGCGCGTGTCGTAGCCAATGCACACGCCGTGCGCCGCGTCCTCATGCTTCAGAACGTAGTTCGCAATCGCCCGCGCCGCCACGCGGACATTGGCATAGGTGAAGTCGTCGGCGATGATGCCGCGCCATCCATCCGTCCCGAACTTTACCGCTGTCTTCGTCTCCGCCATCTCTTCCTTCGATTCCCGCGCGCGTCCTTCGCGAACGCTGTGTCGCCATGCAGCCCTTGAATCTACAATCTTCAGATTAAATCGTAGCGGCCGCGCGCCTTCAGCTCCGCAACCACCTTGCCCACGTCCTGGGACCTCTCGCGAGTGGTAATCAGCAGCGCGTCCGTGGTCTCCACCACCACCAGGTCGCTGACGCCAATCAGCGCCACAACCTTGCCCAGCGCGTATACATAGTTCCCCTCGGCATCGATGACGATGCTCTGTGTGCTGGCGCCGTCGCACACATTCTCCGTCGCTATCTCTCTCGGCGTGCTGTCGGCCCGATGCTCGTAGAGTGCCGCCCACGAGCCCAGATCGTTCCACGCAAAGTCCGCCGGCAGGCAGTAGATCTCCGACCCCGCCTCGCCCTTCGCCGAGCGAGGCTCCAGCACCGCGTAGTCGATGCTGATCTCCTGGCACATCGGATACACCTCGGCGAAGACGCGGTTGAACTCCGCCTGCGACTTTGCATGGGCCGCGGCAATCTTCTCCAGCAGCGGCGCCATCGCCGGCGAGTACTCGCGAATCGCATTGGCCAGCGTGCGCGCGCTCCACAGAAAGATCCCGCCGTTCCACGCGTAGTTGCCCGTGGCGACAAACTCCTGGGCCCGCGCCAGGTCCGGCTTCTCCGTAAACCGCTTCACCCTGCGCACCGGCACATCGCCGCAGGGCACGCTGGCGGCATCCACCACGTCGCCCAGCTCGATATATCCATATCCCGTCTCCGCCCGCGTCGGCGGCACGCCCAGCACCACAATCCGCTCGCCGCTCGCCGCCAGCTTTACGCCCGCCCGGATCACCTCACTGAAGCGGGCGTGGTTGCGGATCACATGGTCGGACGGAAAGACGCCGATCACCGTCTCCGGTGCCGTCCGCTCCAGCAGAAACGCCGCCAGCGCGCACGCCGGCGCAGTATTGCGCGCAACCGGCTCCGCCAGAATCCTCTCCCGCCCCACCTGCGGCAACTGGTCCGCAATCACCGCGCTCAGCAGCTTGTTGGTGAACACCCACACGTCCTCGGCCGCGGCCAGCGGAAGCAGCCGTTCCAGCGTCTGCTGGATCATGGTCCGGTCGCCATCCAGCGCCAACACCTGCTTGGCGTGTGCCCGCCTGCTCCGCGGCCAGAAGCGCGTCCCGCTGCCGCCCGCCAGAATCATCGGGGCAAATCGTGGCCCCGCTTTGCCCTTCGCCAAATCCATAGACCCTCATGTACGTGGAACCATGCTGCGCCTGACGTGCAATATACCCTTGGATGCCGTTTCGCACCTGCGAGGGTTTGCAAACAAACGCCTAGCTCAACTGGCCGAAGTACTCGCGCATCCGCTTCACGCCCTCGTCCACCACGTCGGCGGAGACCGCGTACGAGATCCGGATGTGCTCCGCCGTCCCGAACGCCTCGCCCGGAACCACCACCACGCGCGCATCGCTCAGCAGCTTCGCGGCCACGTCCGACGCCGTCTTCAATCCGCCCTTGCCGAAGAACGCGCTCACATTGGGATACACATAGAACGCTCCCTGCGGCACCGAGCACGTGATCCCTGGGATCGTCTTCAGCCCGGCCAGCACCTGGTCGCGCAGCTTCAGAAAGTCGGCGCGCATCTCAACCACGCACTGCTGCGATCCGGTCAGCGCCGCAACCGCCGCCTTCTGCACAAAGCTGGTCGCATTCGACGTGCTCTGCGACTGTAGCTTGCTCATCGCCGAAATAATCTGCTTCGGCCCCAGCGCAAACCCCGCCCGCCAGCCCGTCATCGCGTAGGTCTTGGAGAGTGATCCGAGAATAACCACGTGCTCCTTGCAATCCGTAAACGTCCCGCCGCTCACCGGCTTGCCCGCATAGGTCAGGTAGGCGTAGCACTCGTCCAGCAGCAGATAGATTCCGCGCGCATGGGCCAGCCGCACGATCGCCTCCAGGTCCGCCGCCGACACCACCGCGCCCGAGGGGTTCGACGGCGTATTCAGAATGATCGCCTTCGTCTTCGGCGTAATCGCCGCCTCGATCATCTTCGCCGTTATGCGGAAGTCCTCGCGCTCGTCGCTTTCGACATACACCACCTTGCCGCCCGCGTACTCGATGATGTCCTTGAACGAGACCCAGTACGGCACCGGCAGCACCACCTCGTCACCGTGGTCCACCAGCACCTGGATGGCGTTGAACAGCGCCAGCTTGCCGCCGGAGGTAAAGACGCACTCGTCCACCGCATAGCCGGAGCCGAAGTCCGCCGCGTGCCGCTCCACAATGGCCTTGCGCACCTCGGGAATGCCGGGTACCGCCGTATAGCGCGAAAAGTTCTTCTCGATCGCCTCGATCGCCGCGTCCTTGATGTGCTGCGGCGTGTTGAAGTGCGGCTCGCCCGCGCCGAAGTTGGCCAGGTCGATCCCCGCCGCCTTCATCTTCAGCGCCTCCGCTGTGATCGCCATGGTCGCTGAAACTTCAATCCGGTTGATCCGGTCCGTCAAACCCTTGGTCATGGTTGCACTCATACTTCCAGTCTCGCAGATTTCCCCAGCGAGATAAAGCGTTCCGTGTAGCCGGTCGCGTGTCAGGTCGAACTGTGATCAGGTCCTCTTGCGAAGACCCTCAAAGACTGTGAACCCCGCTATGGCAGATACGAGGCCGATCCCGAAGTTTTTCAGAGTAAAGATGTCCGCGAAAGCATAGGCCCAAGTCTTTCCGCGTCCACTACCAACGGTGAATTCGCCCATCAGCAGGTTGGAGTAGAAGAGAAAAATGATGAACGCTACCTCTATACACGCTCTAAATACTGCTGATATGTGACGAGGGGCCATTTAGCTACTTTAGCAGCCCACCACTTCTTCAATCGACCACCCCAAACAGCCTCAATTACCTCATTAGGCGCGATTCACGCCATATGCATCCAAAACGTCGTGCAACGTGACGATGCCTTCCAACTTGTGAACATTCGCACGGTTTACCACCGGAAGAATCTCGATCTGATTTTCCCCCATTCGCTCAAGCGCCAAATCAAGCCCTTGATCGGCGTGCATATGCGGAAAAGCCAGCGCGTCCACTAATTCGTCAAGCGTCTTATCCGCGCCTTCCGCGGCTTCACTCTCCAGTTGCGAGAGGTCGATAACGCCAATCACACCTCGCCGGTCGGTTACCAGCCACGATCGGAATTCGCTGGTGGAGACCCGCTCCAATGCTTCCCGCACCGTCGTCTCGGCCGGCAACAGTTGGCTTGCGGCCTTCATGATGCTTTCCACCTGACGCTGACTAAGTCGCTGGCGCGTCTTCGCAGTCGGCAGGTGGATGCCGTCCTGCACAGCTAGCGCCTCGTAGATGGGCTCGTGCTGCAATAGCGAAGCGACGAAGAGACTCACCAGGTTGGCGATCATCAGCGGTACGATCACTGCATAATCCTGTGTCATCTCGAAGATGATCAGCACGGATGTCATTGGGGCGCGTACCACCCCAGCAAAGACAGCACCCATTCCAACCAACGCGTAAGCACCCGCCGTCGCGGTGTAAGCCGGGAACAAATGATGCGCCGCAGTCCCGACAGAACCTCCCAACATGGCACCGATAAACAGGGCTGGCCCAAATATGCCGCCTGCATTCCCCGAGGCATAACTGGTGGTAACGGCGATCAGTTTCAGCACCAACAGAAGTAGCATCAGGCGAATCGCCATGTTGCCGTTCAATGCATCGCCGACAAACCCATAGCCAACACCCAGAACCTGGGGCACAAACCAGCCCATCACGCCTACCAGCAACCCGCCCGCCACGGGTTGGAACCAGGCCGTCTTTTGCGGGAACCGCATGAACCATGCACGCATACCCAGCAAGAGCTTCGCGAAGATAGCCGAAACCAGGCCCCCGGCAATGCCCAGCACTGCATAGATGGCAAACTCCGCCGGACTTACCAGGTGATACTGCGGAACTTTGAAGAGCGGATGATCGCCGAGAGAGAGGCGTAGAACCACCCACGCGGTCGCTGATGCCAGAACAACGCTGCCCATCATCGGCGCGTTGAGGTCGCCCATGATTTCTTCAAGCGCGAACACCACAGCCGCCAGAGGCGTATTGAACGCAGCTGCAATCGCCGCCGCCGCTCCCACCGGGATAAGGTTCTTTACTTGCTCGGTACTCAGTCCGAGGAGGCGTCCCAGCACCGAACCAATGCCCGCGCCCACCTGCACTGAAGGCCCTTCGCGTCCAAGCGGTATCCCGCTGGCGAGTGTCGCCGACGTACAGAAGAACTTGCCGAGTACCGTACGCAGCGTTATGCGCCCTCCGCTCGCGAACAGTGCGGCCTTCGTCTGCGGCACGCCGCTGCCTCGCGCGTTGGGGAAGAATCGATACAGCAAGTAACCGATGCCGAGCGAACCCACGACCGGAAACAGCAGACGCCGCCATGGGGCGCCACTCACCGGATACAGCCGCATGCCCAATCGTTCTGTCAGCAAGATGAATGCAACGACGACCAGACCGGTCACCGCGCCGATCACTAGGGAAAGGACCAGCAAGACCTGGCTCTCACGTTGCCGGAGAGAGGCCATGCGTTCTAATAGCGAAACTTGCCACCAACTCCTGTTTTGCGTCTGTATGTTCTGATTCATTTCAGGATAATGTTCCACACACAGGATACCCTCGGGTCGCTTGTGGCCAAATCGCCATCGCCTGCACCGCTTCGCCGCTTACACAATCCGTCCGTCGCGGATGTGTACCTTGCGGCTAGCATACGACGCCGCATCCGGGTCGTGCGTAATCATCAGGATCGTCTGCCCCGTGCGCTCGTTCAGGTCCTTCATCACCTTCAGCACGGCGGTCGAGTTCTGGCTGTCCAAATTTCCGGTCGGCTCGTCGGCCAGCAGGATCGCCGGCTGGTTCACAATCCCGCGCGCAATCGCCACCCGCTGCTGCTGCCCGCCGGAGAGCGCCCGTGGCTTGTGCTTCATCCGGTCGTCGATCCCCAGCAGCTTCAGCACCTCCACAAACTCCGGCGTAAACTCGGTCGAACGCCCGCCGATGTACTCCACAATCTTGATGTTGTCCTCCGCCGACAGCGTCGGCAGCAGGTTGTACTTCTGGAAGACAAATCCCACGGTCGTCTTGCGCAGGTCCGTCCGCTCGCGGTTGGTCATCTGGGCCAGGTCTTTGCCGTCGATCACCACCGTCCCGGCGCTCGGCGGTGTCAGCCCTCCCAGAATGTGAAACAGCGTCGATTTGCCCGACCCCGACGCGCCCACAATCGCCACAAACTCGCCGCGCGCGACCTCCAGATCCACGCCGCGCAGCGCATGAACCTCCACGTCGCCCATATGGTAGACCTTGGTCAGCCCATGCACCTCGATGATCGGCTCCGTCCCCATCTGTCCCGCACCTGCCAAAACCTCGCCCTCACTCATACGACAACGCCTCGGTCACATCCTGTTTCACCGCCTTTAAGCCGGGAACGATCACCCCCAGCATCGCGCCCACAATCGCAATTGCGCCCGCATACGCCCACCACTCATACACCGTCTCCTGCACCAGGTTCGACGGCAATGCATGCATCAGCCACTGCGTCCCGTAGGTCAGCACAATCCCCAGCAATGAGCCGAAGATCGCCAGCAGCAGCGTCTCGCGCAGCAGCAGGCTCAGCACCAGCCCCGACGAGCCGCCCACCGCCTTGATGATCCCAATCTCGCGCGTCCGTTCCAGTACCGCCGTATACATCGCCATGAACACCACGATGAACCCGACAATCACGGCCACTCCAATCACCACTCCGATGAAGTCCTTCAGCATCCCCACATTGCTGATCGAATACATCGACGCCATCTCTTCCATGGTGTAGATCGGGTGGTCGGGCAGCTGCTTCTTCAGGTCAGCCTTCACCTGGTCGGCCAGCTTCGGGTCGTCCAGCTTGGCGTAGAGCACGGTCACGTGGCCCGGACTTCCCATGATCGTCTGCAGCGAGGACAGCTTCACGGCAATACGCGTCAGCTTGCCGCCCTGCATGATCCCCGAAACATTCCAGTTGTGGTCGATCAGGGTCAGCGTGCTGCCAACCTGCAATTTGTGCTGACGGGCATAGTATTCATCCACCACCATGTCGTTGTCGTTCGCCGGATCGCCGCCAGAAAGATACGTGAAGCCGCCATTCATCTTCTTGAACGCGGCGAAGTCGATCCCCGTAATCGAGTCGAAGCCGGAGAGCCCCTGCACCACCGTTCCCGTCGCCAGCACCACATGCGGCTGCTGCATCATCCACGCAACGTACTTGTCGCTGATGGGCGACGAACTCAACGCGGCCATCAGCGACGACCCCGGGGGCCGCACAATGATGTCCGCGCCCACCCCGCGCGCCCGCTCCTTGGTCGAGTCCAGCGTGCCATGGCTCACGCCCACCAGGGTCAGGATCATCGTCACCTCGACGGCGATCGCCAGCACGCTCAGCAGAGTCCGCACCGGCCGGTGGGTAAGGTTCGCGAATATCAGTTTGTTCAACACAATCTCTAAGTTTACCCCACTCCTGCACGGGGGGATGACAGCCCTGAAATCCGGCTGCGCATATACTGATCTTGTTCAGGCTCTCTCAACCTCCCCATGAAGAAAAAACTCCGCATCGGCATTCTCTTTGGCGGGCGCTCCGGCGAACATGAAGTCTCGCTGCTCTCGGCCGCATCCATCCTCAAAGCCATCGACCGCAAGCGCTACCAGGTCGTCCCCATCGCCATCGACAAGCAGGGCCACTGGCTCAGCGGCACCGATGCCCTGCGCCTGCTCGATGGCCCCGTGCCGGCTCTGCTCAGTTCCTCCAGCGAAGACGACGCCGAGTTCACCGCCGCCGCCGCTGTCCTGCGCAGCGGCGAGCCGCTCCACATTCCTCAGATGTCCCCGCACCCGATGCGCCGCGCCACGGATCTTCTCGAATGCAGCACCTGCGCCCAACTCGCGCAGCCCGGCAACCCGCTCGTCGCCTCGCTCGACGTCGTCTTCCCAGTGCTGCACGGAACCTTCGGCGAGGACGGCACCATCCAGGGCCTCTTCGAGCTGGCAGACATCGCCTACGTCGGCTCGGGCGTCCTCGGTTCCTCCGCCGCAATGGACAAGGACGCCATGAAGCGCCTCTTCGCCGCCGCCGGCCTTCCCCAAACACCGCACGTCGCCCTGCTCCGCTCCCAGTGGCAGGCCGACCCCAAACGCGCCACCCGCCTCATCGAAAAGTCCCTCGCCTATCCGCTCTTCGTCAAGCCCGCCAACCTCGGCTCCTCGGTCGGCATCAGCAAGGTCCACGCCCGCGCCGAGCTTCCCGCAGCCCTCAACCTCGCCGCCAGCTTCGACCGCAAGCTCATCGTCGAGCAGGGAGTCGGTGGCCCCGGCGTCAAGCCGCGCGAGTTCGAGGTCGCCGTCCTCGGCAACGACAGCCCCGAAGCCTCCGTCGTCGGCGAGATCGTCCCCAACAAGGAGTTCTACGACTACGACTCCAAGTACGCCGACTCGCCCGAAGCCCCGTCCATCCCCATTATTCCCGCCAAGCTCTCAGCCTCCGAATCGAAGCAGGTCCGCCAGATGGCCCTCGCCGCCTTCCGCGCCTGCGACTGCTCCGGCCTCGCCCGCGTCGACTTCCTCATGGAACCTGCGGCCACCGGCAAGGGCAGGAATAAATCCACTCCCCGCATCTTTCTCAACGAGATCAACACCATGCCCGGATTCACCAGCATTTCGATGTATCCCAAGCTCTGGCAGGCCACCGGCATTCCTTACAGCAAGCTCATCGACCGCCTCATCGCCCTCGCCCTCGAACGCCACCGCGAGAAGCTGCAGACGCGCTTCACCAAGCCATAGAATCTGGCAACCCATCTAAGAAATCTCTGCACAAGTCCACGCTTTGAAAGGGACGGGCTTCAGCCCGTCCGTAAGAGCCGCTAAATCTATGGGGCTTTAGCCCCCGAGGGAATGCCAGACACTTGTGCCGTCCTTCCTTAATGCCCCCTCCCGAAGGCCCTCGATGGCTCGCCGCGCATCTATACCCTCAGGCGCGCATCCGCTTCCTTGAGTGGGGCCACAGGCACACCCGCCGGGCGGCCGGCGGAGCCGTGTACCAGACTCATTCGAGGACCACCCCCTTGCCGCCCAGCAATCCAACCCTCGCCAAGCCGCACGACACCGTCCAGCAGAGCATCTGGGACTACGTCTCCTGGCGGCCGCTCCGCTCGCTGTGGGATCTCCAGGGAGTCCCGGTCCGCGTCATCGCCCGCCGCACCTGGAACTCGCTGCTGCACGACAACCTCTTCGGCAGCGCCGCCGAACTTGGCTTCTGGTTCCTCTTCGCGCTCTTTCCCACCCTGGTCAGCGCCTCGTCCATCGTCGGCCTCGCCGCACGCCACGCCTCGGCCAACTACGTCCTCCTGCTGCATTACATGGCCCTGGCCATCCCACCCTCGGCCTTCAATATCGTGCTCCTGACCTTCAACCAGATCACCGAAGCCTCCAGCGGCAAGAAGGTCACCTTCGCCTTCGTCATCGCGCTCTGGGCCGCCTCCTCAGGCTTCTCCGCCATTCAGGATTCGATGAACACCGTCTACAAGATCAAGGACACGGGCCCCTACTGGAAGGCCCGCTCCGCCGCCGTCCTCATCAGTACCCTGCTCTCGCTGCTCATCACCGCCATCTTCTCCGTGCTGCTGGCCGCCGACTTCTTCGCCAGCCTCGCCAGTCTGCACATCGCGCACCTCGCCATCGCGGACCCCGTCGTCGTCCTCATCCACATCCTCGGCTGGATCGTCGCCGTCGCCCTGCTCGCCCTGCTCTTCGCGCTCATCTACTACTGGGCACCCAACGTGAAACAGAGGCAGTGGCACTGGCTCACCCCGGGAGGCGCAATCGGCATCCTCGGCTGGGTGCTCGCCTCCCTCGGACTGCGCCTCTACCTGCACTTCTTCAACACCTACACAGTCACCTACGGTTCACTGGGCGCGGTCATCATCCTGCTCACCTGGTTCTATCTCAGCGGCCTGATGCTGCTGCTCGGCGGCGAGGTCAACAGCGAGATCGAAGCCGCCGCCACCGAGAGGCGCCTCAGCGCGCAGGCTGCGGTGGCACCCTCCCCATAACCCATTGCGCCAGCACATCGCCCATAGCTCATATCCCACAGCTCATCACTCATCACTCATCACACATCGCTCATCACACATCGCTCATCACACATCGCTGAAATTCAAAATCGCACCAACCTAGCTCTCTCAGTCGTCATTCTGGCGAAGCCAGAATCTCCGTATTCGTCTTTGCCCGTTCCCATCTGCCGGGCACACCAATGCGAATTCCGCTCCATCCTGCTTGAGCCACGGATTCATCTCAGCGGCAACAACTACCGCAGCCCGCTCCAGCCTCGCCAGCTTCGCCCACACGTTCTAAGATCAAAGAGCGGACAATAGAGTCCTTAGAGCATTTTCACTGTTGCTGTAACGCAGGATGATATTGTCATTCTGAGCGAAGCGAAGAATCCCCGCATTTTGCCCGCAGCGCGATACATTACACCATCGCTGAAACTGCTCTAGAAACAATCCCGAGGAGCCGACCCCATGAAGAGAGTGATTTTCACGTTGTTGCAGTTCGTGCTGTTCCTGATTTTGTTTGCCGCCGGAGGCGTCCTGCCCCTCTTTGGCCTTCCTTCGTTCATCTCGAAGTGGGCGGAGGGAACGCGCGGCTTCCAGTGGGACGGCGTCTTTCTGATGCTCGCGCTCCTCGTCGCGATTCTCCTCATCGAGGCCCTGCGCAAGCGCATTCGCTCCGCCTCCCCATGGACGGCGCTGGCCTTCGCGCTGGCTGCGGTCGCTGGGCTTGCCATGAAGTTCGGCTTCATGTCCTTCGATAGGTAGGCGCGACGGGAAGACCGTTCGCCCCTCTCAGCCCCATGACCCGCCGACGTTTGCCGCTATTCGCGGTTCGCTCCGCTTGCCTTTGCTAGACTGTAGCTTGTTCTCCCAGCCGGCACAGTCGCAGAGCTACCGTCGACGGGCAATTCCGTCGATAGATACGATAGATTCGTTATACCCCGGCATAGACAAGGCACTTTCATTGCGCCCCAGTCTCGCGTCCGGTCATCCAATCCGGATATTGCAGCGCTTGCAGTATTTAAATCAAAAGGACGAATCTCCCATGAGCCTGCCGACCACTCCTTCCCGCGCACTCGATCTTGATAGCCACGACCTCTCCACGCGCCGGATCGCCTATTTCTCCATGGAGATCGCTCTCTCTACGGCATTGCCAACCTACTCCGGCGGCCTTGGTATGCTGGCCGGCGATACCCTGCGCTCGGCAGCCGACATGGCCGCGCCCATGGTCGCCGTCTCGTTGGTGCATCGCCGCGGATACTTCCGCCAGCACCTGGACGCGGTCGGACAGCAGACGGAGTCCGACGTGCCCTGGTCGCCCGAGACCACCCTCCCCAGCGCCGGGCAGGTGGTGCTCCTCTCCATGCAGGGGCGCGAAATCAAGGTCTGCGCATGGCGCTTCGATGTGGTCGGCGCCGCCGGGCACATCATCCCGGTCTTTCTGCTGGACACAGACCTGGAGGGCAACGACCCCTACGACCGGTGCCTCACCGACCACCTCTACGGCGGTGACACCTACTACCGCCTCTGTCAGGAGACGGTGCTCGGCATGGGCGGCGTTGCCATGCTGCGCGCCCTCGGCGTCCAGCCCGAGGTCTACCACATGAACGAGGGGCACGCCGCGCTGCTCGGCATTGGCCTGCTGGAGGAGCGACTGGGGTCCGCATCGCTCGACCAGGCCACAGAGGAAGATGTCGCCGCCATTGCCCAACTCTGCGTCTTCACCACCCATACGCCGGTGCCCGCCGGTCACGACCAGTTCGCCACGGACCAGATGTACAACGTGCTCGGCGCAGAGCGTGGCAACGCCATCGAACGCTTCGGATGTCTGCACAATGCGCTGCTCAACATGACTTATCTTGCCCTGCGCTTCTCGCGCTACGTCAACGGCGTCTCCATGGAGCACGGCAAGGTCTCGCAGCAGATGTTCCCCGAGTACCGCGTCCACTCCATCACCAACGGAGTCCACGCCGCAACCTGGATCTCCCAGCCCCTGCAGGTGCTGCTCGACGCCGAGATTCCCGAGTGGCGGCGAGACAACCAGTACTTCCGTTCCATCTACGGCGTCTCGCTCACCAAAATCGCCAACTGCCACGCCAAGAGCAAGCAGCGCCTGCTCGATGAGGTGGCCCAGCGCAGCGGACAGCAGTTCAACCCCAATGTCCTCACCCTCGGCTTTGCCCGCCGCGTGGCAACCTACAAACGCGCCAGCCTGCTCTTTTGCGATCCCAAGCGCCTGGCAAAGATCGCCAAGAAGATCGGCGGAATTCAGATCCTCTTCGCCGGCAAGGCCCACCCCGCGGACGCCGCGGGCAAGGGCCTCATCCGCGATGTCTTCACCGCCGCCGCCAGTCTCAAGGTGGACAGCGTCAATATGCTCTACCTGGAGAACTACGACTGGGAGCTGGGAGCGCTGCTCACCCAGGGCGTCGACCTCTGGGTCAATACACCGCTCCGCCCCTATGAGGCCTCCGGCACCTCCGGAATGAAGGCCGCGCTCAACGGCGTGCCCAGCCTCAGCGTCCTCGATGGTTGGTGGATCGAGGGCTGCGCCGAGAACCTCACCGGATGGGCCATCGAAAGGGCTGACACCGAGGAGGGCGAGGCGGAAAGCCTCTACGACAAGCTGGAGAACCTGATCGCGCCCCTCTACCAACGCCCTAACGCCTGGGCGCGCATGCAGCAGCACTGCATCGGAATCAACGGCACCTTCTTCAACACCCACCGAATGTTGGGGCAGTACTACTCCAACGCCTACTTCCCCCAGATCTCTCCCGAAGAAGCGGTCCCCATCGACGCCGATCTGCAGGCAGCCGCCGCAAAAGCCTCCGCCGCCAGGCAAAGCACGAAATCCTCGCTCGCCACGGAAATCAACGCGCCCGCGCCCGCCACCGGCGAGACCGCTCCCCCGCTCGAAGAAACCACCCACGCCTGACCCGTATCGACATACTGGATCGGCAGAAATAATTGAAGAATATAAAATTTGTCATCCTGAGCGGAGCCTCCCGCAGTCTCATCGCGGGAGGCGCAGTCGAAGGACCCCGATGAAGTCAGTCGCGCCACAACCCTCGACCCTTTTCAACCGAGAATATCGTCTTACTGCGTCCTTCTATATGTCGATATAGCCCAGCAACCAGCAACCTTCTCTTACCGCACTCCGGCGCGGATCACCCGCACCTCGGGCATCTGCTGGTTCCAGTTCTCCGGCACCGTCTCGAAGGTCAGGCGGAACTCGCGCTCGTCGCCCGGCTTCAACGGCTCGGCGCTCACCGGCTCCGTGTCGATGTACGGCTCCTTCACGCGAATCAGCGTCAGCGGCACCGTATCGATCTGCGGGGCGAGTTCCATATCGTTCTGAAACACCACCTGCACCGTAACCGCGGTCACCGTGCGGCCACCCGTGTTGCCGACGTGCCCGTCCAGATATGTCTGCTTGCCGCCCGTCAGGTTCTCCGACTCGCTCATCGCGAACTGCGTCAGCGGAAGGCTGGCCGCGTATGCATCCGCGGGCTGTAGCGTGTTGGGCACCTCCACCGGCTTCTTCCGCCCAGAAAACACCAGCGCGCCAACCAGCGCCACCACGATCAGCGCAGCCACAACCCACGCCGCCACCGGCATCCCGCCGCGCTTCTCCAGCTCCTCGGCAAAGATCGGTGCTTCACCGGTGGAAACGCCTGGCGTCTCGCCACCCGGCGCTTCCCTGCCCATGCCGCTCTGCTCGTCGATCCGGGAACCGTCCTGTTCGCTCATAAGCCGAAATTCTATACCGAAGTTGTCAGTCATATCGAACGTTGTCATCCTGAGCGAAGCTTCTCGCAGTTTCATCGCGAGAAGCGGAGTCGAAGGATCCCGAAGCCGCCAGGTGCGCCACGATTTTCGCCCCATTTTCAACCGATGATTTCGTCCGTACGAGTCGTCCAATGGACTGCCCTACCCGAAGCTGGCCCGCTTCACGCTCTGCCGGAAGTCCTTGCCGCGCATCTCCACCACCACGCACATCTCCTGCAGCCGCGACCGCATCCGTTCCCCGATGCGGTCGCCCAGCGTCTCTCCGCTCATGGCCCGCTCGGCGTCCTCCTGCTCGGCGCTCTTCTTCCCTGTCCGGCGGACGGGCATCGCCCCCAGCGCCTCCATGTTGGGATAATTGGTCGTAATAATCGTCGTCCGCCGGTCGTTGTACCGGCTGTTCAGGATGTGCGCCACGGTGTCCCAAACCCAGTCGCTCGGCTTGGCCGCGCCCAGTTCGTCCAACACCAGCACCTCCGCCTCGAAGACCGGACGCAGCACCTCCAGCTCGGTCGCTGCAACCTTCTGGTTGTAGCTGTTCTGCACCTCTTTCAGCAGCTCCCGATAGTCATAGAAGAGGCCGTGCGCGCCGCGTTCCTGCACCAGCTCCTTCAGAATTCCCACCGCGACATGCGTCTTGCCCACGCCCACCGGCCCAACCAGCAGCAGCCCTTTGCCGTCGGTCTCCACCGGATAGCCCTTCACGAAGCCGCGCGCCTGCACCAGCGCCGACTGCAAGCTCCTGTCCGCGCCGTGATATTTGGCGTCAAAGTTGTCCAGCGAGCACTCCTCGTACCGCCGCGGGATCTTCGCCTGCTCCAGCATCCGCGCAGCGCGCCGAGCCACGCGGCACTGGCATGGCCGAGCCACCTGCCGCCCGCCCTCCTCCACAATGCACAGCCCCGTCCCCTCGCACAAACTGCAAATCTCTTCCATCGCCCGCAACCCCATCCCCTCAGTATCGCAGCACCCACCCCTCGCCGCCGCCCCGAATCGAACTGCGCCGTGTGGGAATCCACGGCCAAAAGAGGAAACCGGGCCCTGCTAAAAAGACCACAGCAGGCCAGCTAAATAGATGCCAGCTCCCCATGATAAAATCACAACAGTTAGCCATCGTGCCCCTGAAACAGACCGGGGCTCTGTGGGCTTCCGCGACAGGCCGATCGATGTGACGGTGAACCCACCCGCTGCAAGCGAACCGCGGGCCGGCAGGCAACATCCGAGATAAGAGAGAGAGATTCATGCCCAAAGAAGGAATTCACCCGAAGTACGAAATCATCCACGTCAAGTGCGCCTGCGGCAACGCCTTCGATACCCGCTCCACGAACAAGGGAGACCTGGTCGTCGAAATCTGCTCCGCCTGCCACCCCTTCTTCACCGGCAAGCAGAAGCTGGTCGACACCGCCGGACGCGTCGAGCGCTTCCGCCGCAAGATCGCCAACTCCGACGCCGGCAAAGCCACCGCCGCAGCCAAAGCCGCCGCAACCAAGCCCGCCGCAGCCAAATAGCTCTTGACCACACCAAACCCGAGAGGGCTC
>DAIRTY010000019.1:0-15826 GCA_036803645.1 Acidobacteriaceae bacterium
TGGGCGGGAGCGGTCGCGCCTTCGCGTGATGCCCATATCTCAAAATCGAGTGGAGATGAGGTAGGCCGCGCCACCGACGGCGATGAGGTAGACGAAGTGGAACTCTCGGATGGCGGCGATGGCTTCTGGCCCGCGCTCGGCCTTGCCGATCATGCCGAGCAGGCCGGTTTGGGCGAGGACCTGGCGGGTGAACTTGTCCATGCGCGTGGCGGTGGTGGGGCCGGCGGGGCCGACTGCCTCGTCGCCGACGGCCTGGACCGGGCCAACGTAGTAGAGGAAGCGGTCGCGCAGGTCGACGGGGAGGGTTTCGCCGCGGTTGAGCATGTCGGCGAGGCGCTTGTGCGCGGCGTCGCGGCCGGTGAGCAGCGAGCCGGTGAGCAGGATGACTTCGCCGGGCTTCCAGGTCTGGATGTCTTCCCGCGTAACAGCCGCGAGATTGACGCGGCGGGCGTTCTGCGGGGCATAGGTGAGCTTGGGCCATGCGGCTAGATCGGGAGGAGCAACAGCCACAGGCCCAGAGCCGTCGAGCCGGATGTGCAGATGGCGCGTGGCGGCGCAGTTGGGGATCATCGCCACTGGCAGATTGGCCGCGTGGGTGGGGCAGTCGAGGATCTTGACGTCGAGGACGGTGGTGAGTCCGCCGAGACCCTGCGCGCCGATGCCGAGCTGGTTGATGCGATTATATAGCTCAACGCGGAGCTTCTCTATGTTGGTGAGGGCCGCGCCTGATTTCTCGCGCTGGATGAGTTCGTGCATGTCGATGGGGGCCATGAGCGACTCTTTGGCGAGGACCATGGATTTTTCGGCGGTGCCTCCGATGCCGATGCCGAGCATTCCCGGCGGGCACCAGCCGGCTCCCATGGTGGGGACGGTGCGGACGACCCAGTCTGCGAGGGAGTCGGTGGGGTTGAGCATGGCGAACTTTGCCTTCGCCTCGCTGCCGCCGCCCTTGCTGGCGACGGTGATGTCGAGCGCGGAGCCTTCGACCAGCTCGACGACGACCATGGCGGGTGTGTTGTCGCCGGTATTCTTGCGGGTGAATGCCGGGTCGGCGAGGATGCTGGGGCGGAGGAGATTGTCGGGGTTGAGCCACGCCTCGCGGGTGCCCTGGTCGATCATTTGCTGCATGGACATCATGCCGTGGGTGGCGGAGGGCTCCCACTGGACTTCCATGCCGACCTTGACGAAGGCGGTGACGATGCCGGTGTCCTGGCAGATGGGACGATGGCCCTCGGCGCACATGCGGGAGTTGATGAGGATCTGCGCGATGGCGTCCTTGGCGGCGTGCGACTGCTCGTGCTCGTACGCGCGGGCGAGGTCGGCGATGTAATCGACGGGGTGGTAGAAGCTGATATATTGCAGCGCGTCGGCTACGGAGCGGATTACGTCGTCCTGGCGGATAATGGTCATAACAATTCCTTCTGTCCGGTTTAATGCCAAAGGTCGCTGTAGAGGTTTTCTAGTTCGTGCATGTGTCTGCGCATGAGTTCCTGCTTGCAGTTCAGATAGGCGCCACCCGCTATTTCACTACCGAAGTAGTAATCTTCGACTGTTTTGCATTGAGTATCGCGGTAGCTGCTCCACGCTGCTTCTGCGGTGTCGATCTGTTTGCCTAAGTCTGGAAATTGGGTCGTGGATGTTGGCTTGGTATTCCCAGGAGCCCATAGACGCATCAGACCTCCGGTTGCCCTGACGTACATCACATAGTTATTTTCAGTAATCTTAATCTCAGTTTGAAGGCAGGCTTCCATTTGGAGTCGGTTCTCTGCATTGGGACAGTCGCCTGCCTTCTCGCGTGCATACTCAGCGGTGAGTGCGGCTGTTCCGCGGGCGCGAAGCGCGCCCTTTTCTGCGAGGTAGGCCTTCCATTCCGGACTCTGCTGCGAATGGTCGTTCCCTTGAGCAATTGCGCATGCCGGTATGCAAATTGAAAGACAAAGGATAGAGACCCGCATTATTCCTCCAACGAGTTCAACCTATACTCTAAGTCAGCATAAACGTATAAGCCTGCTTCCAGCGGGCCTACTTTTGGCGGCCGAAGCGGTAGACGACGCCCATCTCGAAGCCGGCGTTGTTCTGCAGCGTTCCGCCGAAGGTGGTGCCTAGGTAGCTTGGCGTGATGCGGAAGGCGAGGTTGGGGTAGAGGTTGAGGTCGAGGCTGCCACCGAGGGAGAAGGCCGGGCGCGCGCTGGTGGAGGGCCAGAGGCCGAGGTTGGCGGCGGAGATGCCCTTCGATGCGCCGTCGAACTTGCCGATGGCGGTGCCGCCGAGGGCGAAGACGCTGAGGGCGGTCTTCTGGCGCAGGCGGATTCGGTACGTGGGGCCGGCGAGGAAGGGGTATTCGGATATCTGCGGACGGCCGACTAGGGAGGCGAACTGATTGAGGTTGTTAATCTTGGCGTTACCGTATGCGCCGCGCAGCTCGCCGGTGAGGCCGAGGTTGCGGTTGAAGTAGTAGGTGGTGTTCATCCAGAAGGCGATCTCGCTGTTCTTCTGGGTGAACTGGCCGGAGCGGAAGCGGAGATAACCGCCGCCGCCGGCGACCTCCCAGCGATGGGTGTAGGTGTCGGCGATCTGGCGGGCGATGCGTGCCTTGCGGTTGGCGTTGGTCTCGCGGCCGGCCGGGCGCTTATTCTGCGCGAGAGCGGAGGATGCCGAGAGTGCGGCGACCAACAAGACTGCTGGCAAAAGCTGTATGCTACGAGAGAAACGGGACGGCGAACGAAAGATCAACGAGAACTCCTGCGGTCGCCTCCATTTTTGAACCGGTTGGAGGCGAGGTGGGCGCGGCGGAGTTGTCCGCCGGCAGCCACTTCCTATTAGAACATCCAACGCGGCGTTTGGAGTACCTGGGGGCGCGGCGAGGACGAGAAGGCGAGGATTCCATGGCGAAGAGCAGAGCTACGGGCGGCGGGGCGGGCAAGGTATTTCTGGGGTTCCTGCTGTGCGTGTTGGTGATTGTAGCGGGCGCGGCGGTGTTTCTGCGATGGGGCCCGGTGCCGGTGGCTACGGCCGATAAGCCGTTCCCGTTCGAGAAGGCGATTGTGAGCGTGCCGCTGAATGCGCGGATCGCAAGCCAGATGCAGCCCGCTCCGTTTGGCACCGGCGAGGACGCCTTCGAGGGCGGGGCGCATGTCTACCACGCGCAGTGCGCGAGCTGCCATGGAACTCCGGGGCACGATGTTGCGTTTGCGAAGACCATGTATCCGGTGGCGCCGCAGTTGTGGAAGAAGCACGCCACGGGTAATGTGGTGGGCGTGAGCGACGACGAGCCGGGCGAGATTTATTGGAAGGTGGCCAACGGGATTCGGCTGACCGGGATGCCTGCATTCAACCATGTTCTCTCGGACACCGAGATGTGGCAGGTGACGTTGCTGCTGAAGAACGCGGACCAGCAGTTGCCCGATCCGGTGATGAAGATTCTGAGTACGCCATAGGGCGGTAAGACAAACCTAGCTTTATATCAGGAGTCCTCGACTATGAACCCACTCATGCGTGCGCTGGGAACAGTGCTTCGGCTGGTTGGAATCTCGAGCCCGGAGGACACGCGGCCCAAGGCGAAGAGCTCGACGGACGTGCCGTCGTGGCGCAAGCCTGCCGAGCCGAAAGCTCCTCCATCGCAGGAGCAAGAAAAATAGTCCGCACTGGACGCGTTGCAGACCGCGCTCGCTTCCGATGCCGGCTTCGGCGAAGCGTGTTATTGCAGGCTCAGGAACTGCTGCAGGCTGTCTGCGGCGAGGGCCGAGGCGCGGGCCAGACTGAGCTTGGCGAGGTTGTGGGCGAAGACGCTGTTGATGCTGTCGAGATCGGCGGAGGAGAGCGACTCCTGCGCCTGGACGACTTCGACGTTGTCGGTGACGCCGGCGTCGAAGCGCTGACGGGTGAGGTCGAGCGTCTCCTTGTTGACCTGAAGATTGCGCAGGGCCAGCTTCACCTGGCTGGTTGCGGCCTGAAGATCGAGAAAGGCGTTGCGCACATCGCTCTCAACCTGGCCCTTGAGGTCGTCCAGTTCGGACTGGCGCTGGGCTAGCGCGGCTTGCGCAATTTTGATGTCGCCCTCGGTGCGGCCTCCCTGCCAGACGGGGATGCTGAGCGTGGCGGCGGCGGAAAATGTTGCGCTGGCCTGCGCGGGATTGGTGCCGATGGCGCCATAGTTTCCGTTGATGGAGAGCGATGGCAGGCGCTCGTCGTGTGCGGCGGAGAGCGCGCGCTGGGCGGCGCGGACCTGCGCCTCGGCGGCCTTGATGTCGGAGCGGCGATCGAGCGCCTGATGGATGGCGTCGTCGAGGGTGAGCGAGGGTGCGGCGGCGAAGGGGACCTCGTCGGTGATGTCGTAGGCGTCGTTGGGCGGAAGGCCGATGCTGCGCGCGAGAGCGATCTTCTGCTTGGCCAGCTCGGTTTCGAGCGAGATGACGCGCTGCTGCTGGGTGAGCTGCTCGACCTCGCTGCGATCGACGTCGATCTGCGGCGAAAGGCCGACGGCGCGCTTCTGCTGCGTCTGCTGGAAGAGGGCGGTTGCGGTGTCTAGTTGCGCGTGGGCGGAGGCGACGCGCTCCCTGGTTGCGATGATCTGGAGGTAAGTGCCGCAGACCGCGAGGACGACGGCGTCTCGCGCATCGCGCGCGGAGAACTGCGCGGCGTGGACGGATTCGCTGGACGCGCGGAAGTTGTTCCATGCGGTGAGATCGACGACCGACTGCGTGACGTTGCCGCGCAGATCGATGTTGTTGTACGGGCCGACGATGGTTGGGAAATTGAATCCGGGGATGGGAATGTGGATGCGCAGGCCTTCGGCGGCGAGATTGGCCTGTTGCAGCGATTCGGCGAGATAGCCGCTGACGTTGGGAAGCAGCGCGCTGCGTGCGATCTCGCTTTGTCCCTGGGCCTGGCGCACGGTGCGGTTGAGGTTAGTCGCTCCGAGGTTGAAGTTGAGGCCACGCTCGACGGCGTCGCGCAGCGAAAGCTTGCCGTTGAATGGAAGTTTCGCCGTGCTCGAAGAACTGCCGGTGAAGGGGCCCTGAATCTGCACCGATGGATTGATGGTGGTGACGCTGTTGGTGGTCCCGGCGATGGGGGCTTCGATCGCGGTGACGGAGCCGCTGTTGCCTGCGCGGCCAGAGAGAGGCAGTGGCGCGGCCAGCGTGTGCTGCGGCTGGGCTGCGCTCTGCGCCGAGGCTTGGGTTGGATGTGCGAAGGTCCCCACGCACGCGAGGAGCGCGGTTGCAGCGATGGAAAGAATCGGGGCGATTTTTGTCTTCGTGTGGATCATAGCGAGGAGTCCTTCTTGCTAACTGAGTTGCTTGCGGAAGCGCGTAATGCTGAGCGCGACCAGCACGACGGTGAAGAGGAGCAGGCCGAGGAAGTTTGGCCAGAGGTCCATGAAGCCGCTTCCCTTCAGCGTGCTTCCGCGGACGATGGTTGCGAAGTGGTGGACCGGGTTCAGCACGGTGAGCGGCTGTAGCCACTTGGGCATGGCCTCGACGGGATTGAGCGCGCCGGACAACGCGGAGAGCGGCGGGTTGACGAAGAAGCTGGTGAGTTGCGCCTGTTGCGCCGAGCGGCTGAAGGTGGCGATGACGGTTCCGATGCTGATGCCGGAGAGAATGCACAGGCATCCCGCGCCGAGCAGCAACAGAATGTTGCCGCGAAATGGAACTCCGAAGACCAGCCGGACGACGGCGAGGGCCGCGAACATCATCAGGGTGAGAAGAAAGAAGAGCGGCGCGATCTTGGCGATGATGATCTCGGTGGTGCTGGCGGGAGACATGAGAAGCTGTTCGATGGTCCCGGCCTCGCGCTCGCGCACCATGGCGGCGGACGAGACGATCGAGCTGTTCAGAATAAGGAGCAGGCCGAGCACGCCGGTGACGATGAACCACGAATCGACCAGGCCGGGGTTGAAGAGGAAGGCGGGCTGAAGCTCGACCAGGCCGCGGCGCGCGAGGCTCTCGGCTGCGACAGGCTGAACCTGAAGGCGAATTCCCTGCTGGCGGAGTCCTTTGTTGTAGCTCTGAAGGACGCCCTCCGCGTAGGCGCGGGCGATGGTGGCTGTGTTGGCGTTGGTTGCGTTCAACAGAAACTGCACGGTGGTGGGGCGCTGGCGTGCGAGGTCGCGCGCGTAGTCGTAAGGAACAACCACACCGGCGTCTGCGTCTCCGCGGCTGACCGCATCGCCGAGCTGATCGACCGAGGTGTAGGTGCCGGCGAGGCGAAAGCTCTTGCTCTCGGTCAGCGTGGAGATCAGCTCACGACTCTCCGGCGAATGGCTGTCGTCGACCACGGCGAGGCGCACATCGGAGACGTTGGCGCTGAGCGCGAAGCCGAAGAGCGTGAGCTGTAGGACCGGCGGCAGGACAAGCGAGAGCTGCAGCCGGCGGTCGCGGCGAATCTGGTTGAACTCCTTGCGCACCAGGGCGAGCAGGCGGTAGTTGAAGAGGCGATTGAGGAGGTCTCCCATGGCTAGGCCTTCACCTGCATGCGCCTCATGCCGCGCCACGCGAGCGAGTAGAAGATGGAGCCGATGATGGCAATGAAGAGGACTTTGTACCAGACGGCGGGCCAGCCTCCGCCTTGCAGCAGGGCGTCGCGCACGATCTCAATGTAGTAGCGGCCCCAGACAAAGTTGGAGATCCAGCGCAGGGCGATGGGAATGTTCTGGATGGGAAACATGAGGCCGGAGAGAAGAAAGACGAGCAGAAATCCGCCGAGCGCGACGGCTTGCAGGGCCGCGGTCTGGTTGGGAATGACCGCTCCGATCATGGTGCCGAACGAGGCCACGCAGAAGGTGTAGAGGATGGTGGCAAGGATGACGGGCGTGGGATCGCCGGCAAAGCTGAGGCCAAAGTAAGTGAACAGAAGCGAAGACATGACGAGCGCTTCGCCCAGCGCGACGGCCATGAAGGCAAGAATCTTGCCCAGCAGAAACTCGTGCGCGGAGATGCTGGAGACGTAGACCTGAAGGATCGTCTTCTGCTCGGTCTCCTTGGCCATGGCCAGCGCGGCCAGCAGCGGCGGGAACATGGAGATGGCCAGCACGAAGACTCCGGGGCCATAAAACTTTTTCGAGGAGAGGCCGGGGTTGAACCACAGGCGAATAGCGGCCTGCACGGGCGCGGCCTGACTGCCGCTGGCGAGCTGCCGGTTGTACGCGGCGGTGATCAGGCTGGCGTCTCCGGCGACCAGCTTGGCGGTGTTGGCGTCGGACGCGTCCAGCATGAACTGGACGGGCGTCTGGACTCCGCGCGCCAGGTCGCGGCCAAAGTGGGGAGGGATGATGAGTACGGCCCGCGCGGCGTTGGAGGCGAGCGCCTCTTCGGCGGACTTGTCGACGGGCCACGCGACGACGTGGAAGGAGATGGAGGCGCGGAAGGCGTCGATGAAATTGTTGGACGCTCCGGAGCCGTCGAAGTCCTGCACCACGATGGGGAGATCGCTGACCGTGAGCGAGAGTGCCGCGCTCATCAGCAGAAGCATGACCACGGGAAGCAGCAGGGCGAGCGCCAGCGTGCGCCAGTCGCGAACGATCTGTGTGAGTTCTTTTCGCACCTGCGCGATGATTCGTCTCATTGCCGCTCCTGTTGCTTTCGCTGATCCGTTCTATTTCTCAATGGCCACCTTGCCTTCAAGGCGCGCCTTCTCCACGATGGAGATGAAGACGTCTTCCAGCGAGAAGCGGTCTTCGCGCGCGCTGATGACGTGCAGGCCGCTGGCTTCGAGTTGTTGCGTGGTCTGACCGATGGCAACGTCCGGCGCTTCTTCGCTGATGAGGTGAAGACGCTTGCCGAAGAGCGAGACGCGCCAGCTTTCGCCGTTTTGCTTGAGCAGGTCTACGGCGCGTTGCGGCTGGTCGACGATGAACTGAATTAAATGTCCGGACTGCCGGCCCTTGATGCCGCTGGGCGTGCCTTCGGCGACGAGATGGCCTGCGACCATCATGCCCAGGCGGTTGCACTGCTCGGCCTCTTCGAGATAGTGCGTGGTGACGAGGATGGCGGCGCCGCCGTCGGCCAGCCGGTTGATCATCGTCCAGAAGGCGCGGCGGGCAAGCGGATCGACGCCGGAGGTGGGCTCGTCGAGGAAGAGAATGTCGGGCTCGTGCATGATGGCGGCGCCGAAAGCCACGCGCTGCTTCCAGCCGCCGGGCAGGCTGCCGGTGATCTGGTCCTGCTTGCCCTCGAGTCCGGAAAAAGACAGCACCCATCGGATCTTCTCTTCGCGCTCCGCGTCGGGAACGCCGTAGACGCCGGCGAAGAAATCGAGGTTCTGGCGGATCGACAGGTCGTCGTACAAGGAGAACTTCTGCGACATATATCCAATGCGCTTGCGCACTGCCTCCGAGCGCAGGTCCTGCTGCGCGCCGGCCAGTTCCATGGTGCCGCTGGTTGGGTCCAGCAGGCCGCACAGTATCCGGATGGTTGTCGTCTTGCCCGCGCCGTTGGCCCCAAGCAGGCCGTAGACCTCGCCGTTGCGAATCTGCAGGCTGACATCTTTTACCGCGGTGAACTCGCCAAACTCCTTGACCAGATTGGTTGCGCCGATTGCGATTTGACCGCGTAGATCGGTGTGATCGTGACGCGCGGGGAACTCGGCGGTGTCTGCGCTTTGGCCTAACGCTCGCAATCGCGCGACGAAGGTATTCTCCAGCGTGGGTTGATCGACGTGCATCTCGTCGATGGAGACTCCCGCGCGGGACAGCTCTTCGACGACCCGCTTCTGCTCTTTCTCCGGATCGCGGACCAGCAGGTCGAGCCGATCGCCGAAGCGCTGCACGTCCATGATGTCTTTGCCGGGGCCGGATTGCGCGGAGAGAATTCTCTCCGTCTTGCGCAGGTCCGGCGTGCGCAGTTCGATGCGTTTTGCGTCGAGGCTGTCGCAGAGTTCCTCCGCCGTGCCGATGCGCAGGATTTGTCCCTGATGCATGAAACCGATGCGATGGCATCGCTCCGCCTCATCGAGGTACGGAGTGGCAACGAGAATGGTGAGGCCCTCCGACGACAGGTGAGCGAGCACGTCCCAGAACTCGCGGCGCGAGACGGGATCGACGCCGGTGGTTGGCTCGTCGAGCAGCAGGATGTGGGGCTGCGGAACCAGCGCGCAGATCAGCGAGAGCTTCTGCCTCATGCCGCCGCTCAACTTTCCGGCGAGGCGGTCGGAGAAGCGGTGCATGTCGAACATGCGCAGGTATTGCTGGCCGCGGTCGAGGATCGCCTGCGGGTCAATGCGGCGCAGATCGCCACTGTAGCGAATGTTTTCAGCGACCGTGAGGTCGGGATAGAGGCTGAAGCTCTGCGTGAGATAGCCGGTCTGCGAGCGCATCTCGCGCGCCGGGCGGCCGAAGATGTTGGCAACGCCGGAGGTCGCCTCCATCACGCCGGCGAGGATCTGAAAGGTCGTGGTTTTGCCCGCGCCATCCGGACCGATGAGGCCGAAGATCTCGCGCGGACGGACTTCAAAGTCGATTCCGCGCACGGCTTCGAGCGAGCCATAATGCTTCGTCAGGTTGCGAGCCTCAATGGCTGGCGGCACGGAGCTGCTCTGCGCGGCATCGCGTTGGACTACGCGGTCTGGAGTCGCGGCAATCACTTATGGCTGACCATCGGCCATGTGCTGCCCTCGACGAGGACTTCGCCGTCGACGGGCATTCCGGGCTTGGCGAATCCGAAACCGGATTTCAATTGCAGCTTGACGCCGACGACCTGCTTGATGCGGTCGTCGCGGAAGTAGGTGTTCTCCGGCGTGAAGGTTGCCTGCGGATCGATGCGCGAAACATAGGCGTCGACCGGCTGCTGCGGGTTGGAGTCGAGGTAGACGCGCGCGGGCTGGCCGACCTTTACCTTGCCGATCTCGCCCTCCGGCACAAAGCCGCGCAGATAGACCTTGGTCAGGTCGAGCAGCGTGATGATGGCGGTTCCGGCGGGAATGACTTCGCCCGGCTCGGCTGCACGCGTCACCACGGTCCCGGTGAATGGCGCGCGTATGGTGAGGTCGTTACGGTTGTCTTGGGCCTCGGCGAGCTGGGCACGGGCCTGTTGTGTTTGTGCGGCGGCGCTTGCGACCTGCGCCTGCTGCTCGGCGATTTGACTTCGCACGAGAGCGACCTGCGACTCGTGAATGCCGGGGTTGGCGAGCATTCCCTGCGCTGTGGTCAGTTCAGCCTGCGCCGCATCGACACGGCGCTTCGTCGCAGCAACCACGGCGGCCTGCTGATCGGCTGTGGTTGCGGCCTGTAGGCCCTGACGCTCCGAAACTGCGCCGGACTTGGCGAGGCGTGTGTAGGCTTCCTTGTCGAACGCGGCGATCTGATAGGCGGCCTGCTGTTGCACGAGGTCGGCCTGCGCGGCGGCGAGATCGGCCTCGGCCTGATGGACGTGGCCTTCGGTGTCGAACTTCGACTGGCCCACCTGCAATTTGCTCTGGTCCAACTGCTGCTGCAGAACGGCGATCTGCTGGTGCGCGGCGTCGCCCTTGGCTTCGGCCGACGTGAGCGCGGCCTGGGCCTGGTCTTCGCGCGCGCGAATCTGCGCGTCGTCGAGAGTGGCGATGATGTCTCCGGCGTTGACAGTGTCGCCCTCGCGCACGCGAACCTCAAGGATGCGGCCGGTGGTCTTGGAGGCTACGGCGGAGTCGTCGCCCTCGATGCGTCCGCTGACCGCGACGATGCTGGCGGGCAGCGCGGGCGTGGAGAAGAAGACGCGCCAGATGACGAGGCCCACAACAATCAGCAGTGCCACGCCGATGGCGATTCGTATGGTGCGGCGGCGTTTCGTGCTGGCGGCTTCCAGTGCGTCCTGCGTTGCAGGTTCGGCAGCGCCTGGCGCGGCACCCATGGCGGCGTCTGGCTGCGGCTTCGGCTCGGCCTGCTGCGGCTGGCCCAGAGGTGTGGGTTCGGTCATCTACTTGCCCTCGGTTTTACTGCTGGTCTGGTTCGTTTGATGCTTCGCGCGGAATTCTTCGAGCGATAACTCTGGATATAGGAGAGCGAGAAGTCCGCGATGTGGTCCGCGATGCGCTCCACCTGCTCGGGCGTCATCTCGAACTCCGGCCAGATTGCAGTCACCAGAGGGCCGGCCAGCGCGTAAACCATGATCTGCCCCAACAGGCTGATCGCACATAGACGCGTGCTCTCGTCCTCCGCGGGCAAGCCGATCATGCCTCCGATAAGTTCGAGCATACGGTGAAACAATGGCCGGCCCGCTTTATTCACAAGCCGCCGGAGCGCCGGCGTTGGCTGCGCCAGCTCATGGGCCATTATCCGGAAGTTCCAGTCTGGGCGGTCCCCCTGGAACAGGCTGTGCAGACGGGCGCGGATGACAGCCCGGAGGACATCTTCCGCGGGCGCATTCTGGTCGATCACAGTCTGCGCCGCCTGGAATTCGGCGATGCGCGCGGACTGCCGCACCACCTCGGTGTAGAGTCCCAGCTTGTCGCCAAAGTGATAATTGACCGCGGCAACATTGGCTCCGGCAGCAACGCATATCTCGCGGATGGTGGCGGAGCGATAGCCGCGTTCCGCAAAGATGCGCCCGGCTACGTCCAGCAATTTGTCGCGCGTCGGGTCGGAGGCCGCTGGTTTGCGGCTGCGTTTTGCTGCTTTCAAGCCGACGGATGTGTGAACCTTGCTCATATTCAAACAAAAGTATAAAACAACTGTTTGAATTGTACAATCATCCACTCCCACGTCTGAGCTGACGGTAGAGATGTTCTCGATTAGGGGTATCGCAGTCCGAAAGACAAATACGGAGATTCTGGCTTCGCCAGAATGACGATTTGATTATTCCGTTTCTACTCAAAAACAGGTACGTACCACAGATGGCGAACTACTCTTTGACGTTGACGCCGAGGGCTTTCATCTTGCGGTAGAGGTGGGAGCGTTCGAGACCGAGGGCTTCGGCGGTGCGGGTCACGTTGCCGTTGCACTCGTCCAGCTTCTTCAGTATGTAGTCGCGTTCGTAGGCCTCGCGGGCTTCGAGGAGAGTGGAGAACTCATCATTGCGGGATGCGGATTTCGCGCTGTCGCGTGCGGTCTCGCGTGAGACCAGCGGAGGGATGTGTTTGCGTTCGATGCGCTGGGCTTTGGGGTTGAGGATGAGCACGCGCTCGATGAGGTTGCGCAGTTCGCGGACGTTGCCGGGCCAGTGGTACTGGCGCAGTGTTTCCAACGCGTCGGGGTGCATCTCGACGTGGGGGCGGCCATACTGCTGGCCGAACTCCTGCAGGAATTCCTTGACCAGCAGCGGGATGTCTTCCTTGCGGTCGCGCAGCGGCGGGACAAAAAACGGGATGACGTTGAGGCGGTAGAAGAGGTCTTCGCGGAAGTTGCCGCGCGCGATCTCCTCTTCGAGGTCCTTGTTGGTGGCGGCGATGACGCGCACATCGACATGGATGGGCTGGGTTGCGCCGACGGGCAGGAAGCTCTGCTCGTCGAGCGCGCGCAGCACGCGTGCCTGCGTCTTGAGGCTCATGTCGCCGACCTCGTCGAGGAAGAGGGTTCCGCCGTCGGCGCGCTCGAATGTGCCGCGCTTTTCGGCCGGCGTACCGGTTGGAGCACCAGGCATGGCCCCGCGGCGATAGCCGAATAGCTCGGTCTCGATGTGGTCTTCGGGGATGGCGGCGCAGTTCAGCTCGACGAAGACGCGGTCGCGGCGCAGGCTCTCGGCGTGCATGGCGCGTCCGATGAGTTCTTTGCCAGTTCCACTCTCGCCATAGATGAGGACGCGGCCGTTGGTGGGGGCCATCAGCTTGATCTGCTGGCGCAGGGCCTTCATGGGGACGCTGTTGCCGGTGACGCACGCGCGGAAGCTGAACTGGCGGACGAACTCCTGGTTGTCCACGCGGAGCTGGCGCGCGTTGATGGCGTTCTTGAGTACGATGAGGGTGCGATCGAGGGAGAGCGGCTTCTCCAGGAAGTCGTATGCGCCGAGTTTAGTGGCGCGTACGGCGGCTTCGATGGTGCCGTGGCCGCTGATGATGACGACCTCGGGCAGGTGCGCGGAGTCCATCTGGCGGATGTCGGCGAGCGCGTCGAGTCCGTCGCGGTCGGGCAGCCAGATGTCGAGCAGGACGACGTCGTATGGCGCGTCGGCGAGCAGAGTGAGGGCTTCGCCGGCGGTGGAGGCGGTGGTGACGAGGTAGCCCTCTTCGCTGAGGATGCCCTCCAGCGAGTCGCGGATTTCGGATTCGTCGTCAACGATGAGAACGTGGTTCATAGGAGAGGTCCGAGGTGCGAGGTTCGAGGTTCAAGGTGCGTTGCGGTTTAGGAAGTCGTGGATACGGTCGTTGCTATTGAGGTCTCAGGAGATGCTTCGGAATCGAGATTGGCGGCGGGGCGGAGTTCGATGATGAACTTTGCGCCGGCGGGGTGGTTCTTCTCGGCGCGGATGGTTCCCTGCTGCTCCTGAACGATCTTGGCGGCGATGGCCAGTCCGAGACCGGTGCCGCGCTGCTTGGTGGAGAAGTAGGGGAGGAAGAGGCGCTCGCGCATCTCGTCGGTGAGGCCGGAGCCGGTGTCGGAGACGGTGAGCTCGACCATGCCGCTCGGGAGCAGCGCGGTGGTGATGCGCAGCTCGCGCAGGAGGGACTGCTGCATGGCCTCGGCGGCGTTGTCGATGAGGTTGCCGAGAGCGCGCTTGGTGGCCTCGGGGTCGGCGAGGACGAGTGGGAGACCGGGCGCAAGGTGCTGGATGAGGCGGATGTTCTGCAGGCGTCCGGCGAAGAGGGCGAGCGAGTTCTCCACGATGGGGTTGAGGTCCGTGGGACGCGGCTGCGCGGTGGGAAATTGGGCGAGCGCGGAGAACTGGTCCACCAGCGAGCGCATGCTTTCGACCGCCGAGCTGATGACCTCGCTGGAGCGGCGGATAACGGCGATGGAGGGCGATTCGAGTTGCGCGGAGGCGAGGGTTGCGCCGAGGCGGTCGATGTGACGATGAATCTGTTCCGCGGAGAGCGAGATGGGCGTGAGCGGGTTCTTGATCTCGTGGGCCACGCGGCGTGCGACCTCCTTCCATGCGGACTGCTTCTGTGCGCGCAGCAGCTCGGTGGCGTCTTCCAGCACCAGGACGTAGCCGTGGTGGATGCGTTCGCTTCCCACTCCGGTCTCGAGCAGGGCGACGGTGGCCAGCAGGTACATGGTGCCTCCGCTCAGCGCGCCGTTACCGGCGACCGTCATCTCCATCTCGCCGGAGGCTGAGCCCATGCGGTGGCTGCGCTGCAGCATGTGGTCCAGCGTCTCCATGGCCTCGGCGGGGAAGATGGTTTCGATGGAGCTGCCGATGAAGGGTGTCTCGCCGCCGGGATCGAGCATCTCGGTCAGTGCGCGGTTGGCCAGCACCACACGGCGGCTGGTGTCGAGCGTGGCGACACCGTTGGGGATGGTCTCCAGCATGGTCTCCAGCTCGCTGCTGCGTGCTTCGAGCGTGGCGTTGGCGGTCGAGAGCTGTAGCGTGGAACTCTCGACGGCGTGGCGGCTGTCCTCCAGATCGGAGGCCATGCGGTTGAAGCTGCGCACCAGGTCGCCGAGCTCTTCGGTGGCGCTCTCGCCCACGCGATGCGCGTAGTCTCCAGCGGCGATGGCTTCCATTGCGTCGGCCAACGCCTCCACCGGTTTGGTCACCTGCTTGGAGAGGTGAAGTGCAAGCCAGGTGCAGGCGAAGAGCGCCAGGCTGGTCATCATCATTAGCAGTTGAACATAGAGGGTGCGCACCTGACGACGCTGGGCGTAGGACTTCAAGTAGTCGCCGACGGCGCTCTGAAAACGGGTGACGGTGGCGGAGATGCCGTTCGGCATAGGCAGGCCGACGACCACGGTCCCTCCTTGCTTCATGCCGGCGGCGCCGAGTGCGTAGTCGGTGTCGCCCTGCGAGAAGATCGGAAGGTCGCTGCGCTGCGCCGCGGCGAGAATGGCGGCATCGGTGGACTCATTCACCGCGCGAATGTCGCCGGGTTTGTGGACGGACTGCGCGGCAGAGCTGCCATCGCCATCCTCATTGCTTATGGTTTGGTCCGAGAGCCAGGGCTTGACCTGGGCCGGGACAGCGGTGCGCTGCGGCAGATGAAAGGCAGCGATGGGATGGCCTTCCCGGTATACGACGGCAAATCCGTTCTGCAGGGTGATCTCATGCTGGTGCAGGACGAGATCGATGGTGTCCGAGCGGGGCACAAGGGCTTCGTTGACCGGACCGGCCCGGCGCGTCGAGGACCTCGCGGCGCGGTTGCCGGTTGCGCTGCCAGTTGGCAACAGGGATGCAGCGATCGATTCGGCTTCGACGCGAGCATTGGCCGAGGTGTACTGGGCCAACTCCAGCACGAGCCGGTTTGAGTCGTAACGAATCTCATCGGGGTTCTGCGAGAACCAGCGTTCCACCGAGCGGTTCATCAGGTCGTAGCTGAAAAGAAACATGAAGACCAGGGGGATCAGCGAGACCAGCACCGCTCCCCACAACATGCGGGTGCGCAGGCGCGTTCCCATGACGCTCTTGCGCTGGTCCGCGTACAGCTTCAGCACGTTGCGAACCAGCAGAACCAGCACTGCGACAAAGATCAGGAAGGCGACAAACGAGAGGCCGATGAAGACCAGCGTCTCGTCCGTTGTGGCGGGGTTGAGAAATCTCAAATTGAAGGCGTTGAGCGCGGTAAAGGCGGCCAACAGCGCCAGCGCAACAGAGCCGAGCGCGATGCTGACGGTCTTCCTCCGGCTTGCGCTTCTGCCCATCGACACCGGCCCTCCTCGCGGTGAGTCGATTATAGGCGGGATGGGCTACGGTTCCGCTAAATCAGCTCGCCGACCGGCTGCCATTCGCGCTGCTGCGATTCGGCCACCGGCTTGCATGTG
>DAIRTY010000020.1:0-15591 GCA_036803645.1 Acidobacteriaceae bacterium
TCCGTCCCCGAATAGGACAAGTTGAAGCTCTTGTTGATGACTGGAAAATCCGCAACGATATTGCCTTCCACCGCTTCCACGATGGCCGGCCAGTTGTTGAGGGATGGGTCTTTCACCTTGCAGCGTTCCAGACTGTTGCCTTCGCCGGTGCGGACCCAGTGAACGATCTCGCCACGCCAGCCTTCCACCGCGCCGATGGCGCAGCGACCGTGTGGAATGGGCTGAGCGGGGGCACAGTGTGGACCGTCTGGAAGCTGCGCAACCGCGGTGCGGATGAGTTGGATCGACTCGCCCACTTCATCGATGCGAACCAGCAGGCGGTGGCGAACATCTCCCGCCTGGTAGACCGGCACGCGGAAGTGGAGGTGGCGATAGGCCTCGTAGGGGTGGTCGCGGCGGAGATCGAGATCGACGCCGGAGGCGCGCCCAACCACGCCGACGACTCCCAGCATGGAGGCCTTCTCCGGGCGCAGGATTCCGGTGCGCTCGAGGCGCTCGCGGGTGGAGTTGGACGATTGCAGGATCGCCACTAGATCGTGGAACTCGCGCTCGACAACATCGAGCGTGTTCCCGATGGCTTCAACCTGGGCGCGCTGCCAGTCCCTGCGCACGCCGCCGATGGCGACCATACCGCGCAAGACGCGGCTTCCGGTCAGGGTCTCGCACAGGCACAACAGAATCTCGCGCACGCGACCGGCATGAGCGTTGGCGATCACGAAGCCAACGTCGTTGGCGATGGCACCGGCATCGGAGATGTGGTTCGCGATTCGTTCCAGCTCGAGCAGAATGGTGCGCAGGAACTGTGCCCGCGCCGGGACTTCGATCCCCGCTGCGCGCTCAATTGCCTGACAGAATGCAGTGCCGTGGGAGAACGCCGAATCGCCCGAGATGCTTTCGGCCAGAAATACCGCGCGGTGGATGGGAAGGTTCTCGAAGAGCTTTTCGGTCCCCTTGTGGGTGTAGAACATGCGCAGTTGCAGGTAGAGGATGGGCTCGCCGGCGACGGTGAAGTTGAAGTGGCCGGGCTCGATGATGCCGGCATGGACAGGGCCGACCGGGATGTGGAAGACGCCCTCTCCATGCGCGGGACGATAGATGTGCCGCTCCCCCTCGAACGGAGGCAGCACGGTATCGAGCGGGAAATCCTTGCGCAGCGGATGCACGTCTGGCCAGTTATCGTGCAGCGCCACGCGCCGCGGGTTGGGATGCCCTGCGGCTTCCAGTCCAAACCAGTCCTGGATCTCGCGCTCCTGCCAGTTGACGGCGGGAAACTCCGCGGCCAGCGACGGAAACGTGGGATTCTCCGCGGGAACCGGGGCCTTCAGAATCAGCCAGGATGGGTCGCCCGGCCGATCGAAGACATAGTAGATGTAGAAGACGCCTTCCGTTTTGTTCCGGTCCTCGGCGAAGACTGTGACAAGTCTCGCCTGGCGCTCGGTCAGCAGATGCCGGGCGATTGCGGTGGCGTCGGGACCGTTCACGAGAACAGTGAATTGGCCGGAGACCGTCTCTTCCACGGAGCGGACCTGCTGCGGGAAACGCTGGCGGATTTCATTGAGGAAAGAGGTCATTGTCCGCTCACCACATGCGCCGCTTGGCGAACCAGTTCAAGCAAGGGAGCAGGCACCCAGAATGCAATGATGACCAGCGCCGAGGCCAGAGCGAGCAATGAGCCATTTCTCCACGGACGGCGCGCCGCGACAGGCGCATCGCCGCGCGGGCCGAGGATCATGCCGCCCAAATGCACTAACACGCCCGCGAAGACGCCCGTACCGAACAGGACGAAGAGGACGCCGGTAAGAACATGCCCGCCAACGATGGCCGCGCGCACAATCAGGAACTCGCTCTGAAAGAGGCTGAACGGCGGCATGCCAATGATCGCCAGCATCGCCATCAGAAACACCACGCCGGTCAGCGGCATGGCCCGCATCACGCCGCCTTTGATCCTGGAGAACAGGTCGGTGCGGAAGTGCTGGGACACGTTGCCCGCGGACAGGAACAGGAGCGATTTGGCGATGGTGTGAAAGGTCATGTGCAGCATGAGACCGAGGCTGCCCAGCGCGCTCCCGAGTCCCAACGCGATGGCCATGATTCCGGCATGGTCGATCGTGGAATAGGCCAGAAGGCGGCGAAAGTTTTTCTGTACCAGTATGAACGGAACAGAGAGGCCCATGGAGAGCAGACCGAAGAGAAGCAGCAGGCGACCAGGATACTGCGCGCCAAGGCATCGGCTGGTCAGGATGTAGAAACGGATGAGGCAGTAGAGGGCGCAGTTCAGCAGCGCTGTAGAAAGAATCGCTGCGGAGGGCACCGGGGACTCGCTGTAGGCGTCCGGCTTCCAGGTGTGCATCGGCGCGAGGCCCGCCTTGGTTCCATAGCCCATCAGAACCAGGACGAAGGCCAGCCGCATCGACGTCTTGTCCAGTTGCGCGGCATGCTGCGCCAGCACCGACCAGTTTAACCCGCTCAGCGCCGCAGAACCGGTGAGGCCGCGCCCCGCATAGTAGGCCACCAGCGTGCCGAAGAGCGCCATCGACAGCCCCACGCCGCCAATGATGGCGTACTTCCAGGCGGCCTCCAGCGAGGTGACCTTGCCATAGAAGGTGACGAGGAAGACCGAAACCAGCGTGGTGATCTCCATCGCCGCCCACATCACTCCCAGATTGTTGGCCACCGCCATGAAGAGCATGGAGAAGACGAAGAGCGGCGTCAGCGTGTAGTACATGCGAAGCTGCGCCATCTGCTCTTTGCCGCTTGCATCATCGCCCAGCGCGCCGCTCTGCTGGTCGTCGCGCAGGTAGCCGATGGAATAGGTGGAACAGACCAGCGCCACCGATGCGGTGAGAAGAACCACCAACGCGCTGAGCGCGTCGGCATAGAAGAATCCGTTTGCCAGCGAGACCGTACCCGCGGCCAGCACGCGCGCGGCCAGCGCGACGGCGACCAGGAAGACTACGCCGAAGCCGGCCAGGTTGAGCGCTTCCATGGCCGCTCGGCGGCGCGCGAAGAACGATGCGGCGGCGGTGGCAACGGGAACCAGCAATAAGGCGAGCATCAGCATCTTATCCTCGCAGCCTCCGCAACCGGCTCACGTCCACCGACTCGAATGTCTCGCGGATGCGGTAGACCAGAATGCCCAGCACCATCGCGGCCACCAGCACATCGAAGAAGATTCCCAGCTCCACGATCAGAGGCATGCCATAGGTAAGCGAAATGGCCGCGAGAAACAGTCCGTTCTCCAGCGACAGCAGAGCCAGCACCTGGGTCAGCGCCTTGCGGCGGTTGATCATGGTGAAAAAGCCGATCAGGAAGAGAGAGATGGCAACGGCCAGCGCGTTGTGGCCCAGGCCGGGTTCGTCCGGACGGTAAAACGACTCGGCAACCACATAGCCCACCAGCGTGAGCGCGCCCGCAATCACCACAGAGAGCGGGCCGTTTACAATCGGCTCGATCTCTTCATGGATATCCATGCGCTTCACCAGGCGTTCAAAGAGGATTGGCACCAGAACCACCTTGACCGCGAGGGTGAGCGCGGCGGCGACGTAGAGATGCGGCGCGTGGTTGAACCATGCGATGGTGGCGGCAATCATGGCGAGGAAGAACGACTGGGCGGCGAAGATGCGGATGTGGATGACGATCCAGCGCTGGGCCACCATGGCAATCTGCAGGACCAGCACCAGCGCCGCCATCAGTGTGACGATGCGGTCGCCGAATTGAAGATCGAGTATGTGTGTCATAAGCATCAGAAGAGGAACGTGGAAACCAGCGCGAGCGATCCCAGGGTGAAGGCGACCGCCAGAAGTTCGGGGACACGGAAGAGGCGCATCTTGGCGTTCACGGTCTCCAGCAGAACGATTGCGCAACTTAACAAGAGCAGCTTCGCCAGCAGCCAGCCGATTCCCTGCAGCGCGCCGAAGCCGAACCACGTCGGCTGCAGGCCAAACGGCCAGAAGCAGTTGATCAACAGCGTCATCAGGACGAGCTGCTTGATGGAGGCGGCCCATTCAAGCAGGGCGAGGTATGGGCCGGAGTACTCCAGGATCATTGCTTCGTGGATCATGGTCAGTTCGAGGTGAGTTGCTGGGTTGTCCACCGGGATGCGGCCCGTCTCGGCAATCAGCACCACTGCGAGCGCGGCGAACGCGAACATCTGCGCGGGGGCAAGAAAACGCCAGTGTTGCCCGATGGCGGCCCCGGCGATCTCGGTGAGCCCGGTGGATCCTGCGCCGATGGCGACGGTAAAGATGGCAAGCATCATGGCCGGTTCGGCCAGCGCCGAGATGGTCATCTCGCGGCTGCTGCCCAGGCCGCCGAATGAGCTGCCGCTGTCCATTCCGCTCAGCGCCAGGAAGAAGCGGCCCAGCCCCAACAGGTAGATCACAGCCAGCACGCCGCCAAATAAGCCGAGCGGCGCATCGGCGGCAACCATGGGAATCATCAGCCCCGCCAGAACCGTGCTGAAGAAGACAACCCAGGGCGTTGCCGCGAAGATCCAGGATGCGGTCTCGGGAACCACCATGCCTTTGCCAAAGAGTTTGACGAGGTCGCGGTACGGCTGCAGGATGGCTGGGCCACGCCGCGTTTGCAGCCGCGCCTTCAGCGTGCGAATGACGCCCGTCACCAGCGGCGCCAGCGCCAGCAGCAGGAAGAGTTGCGCGGCGTTCTCGATCAGCCGCTCTATCATTGGCGTACTCCGAACAGCAGGAGCAGGATCAGCGTAATAAAAATGTACGCAAGATAGAGGTTGATGCTGCCCGCCTGAATGCCCTTCATGCGGTTGGCAACGGCCATGATCCACTGCCGCAGCGGATCGTAGATGTGCTTTTCAATGGGGTGCTCGATCTCGCTCTCGAAGCGGATCGCGCTGGGGTAGTAGGGCGACACCTCGTACTCCGCCTGGATCTCCCGGCGCGGGCGATAGAGCGCGGAGAATATCATTCGCAGCGGCTTTGAAAATGCCGTGGCTGTGTATTCGTTGTCGGCGGTCAGCCCGGGCAGGCCGCAATCCCACGCGGGCCCGCGGACGCTGCGACGCCTCCAGCGCATGGCCAGTGGAAGCGCGAATGCCGCGCCAGCCAGCAGAAAGAACAGCGCAATCCCGGCCGTGGAGATGGTGCCTCCATGGGCTGTCCCCGGCGACAGCGCCCAGCCACGGGCCATCACCAGCGCCGAACTTGCGCGAACGCCAAGGGCCTGCTGCGTGATGGGATCGAAGACCCGCACGAACCAGGTGGCGCCCAGGCCCAGCGCGACGCATCCCACCGCCAGGACCGCCATTCCGGCGCGCATCGGGAGCGAGACCTCTTGCGCATCCGCGGCCTCCTCGCTGCGCGGCAGCGCTAGAAACGGAATTGCGAACGCCTTGACGAAACAGGCCGCCGCCAGGGCCGCGGTCAGCGCCAGCAGAGAGCCCGCGATGGGAAACATCAGCCGCGTCAGGCTGTGCGTGGTGCCGAAGCCGGCCAGCAGCGCCTGGTAGGTGAGCCACTCACTGACAAACCCGTTCAACGGAGGAAGCCCGGAGATGGCCACCGCGCCCACCAGGAAACACAGCGCCGTCACCGGCATGTTCCGGATCAGTCCGCCCATCTTCTCCATATTGCGCGTGTGCGTGGCCTGCACCACGGAACCCGCGCCCAGGAAGAGCAGCCCCTTGAAGATGGCGTGATTGAAGGTGTGATAAAGGGCCGCGATTAGAGCCAGGGCGGCGAGATTCGCATACCCCAGCGAGCGAAACATCAGCGCTGCGCCGAAGCCCATCAGGATGATGCCGATGTTCTCGATGCTGTGCCATGCCAGCAGGCGCTTCAGGTCGTGCTCCATCAGCGCGTAGAGCACTCCCAGCAGGGCCGACGCCACGCCCAGCCCCAGCACCACAGTTCCCATCCATAGCGGAGGCGGGCCGTAGAAATCGAAGAAGACGCGCGCCATGCCGTAGATACCGGATTTGATGACGATGCCAGACATCAGGGCAGAGACGTTGCTGGGCGCAACCGGGTGGGCCTTCGGAAGCCAGATGTGAACAGGGACAAGGCCCGCCTTTACGCCGAAGCCGAAGAGAAAGAGCAGAAAAACCGTGCCCTGCCGGATCGGCGGCAACTGCGAAGCCAGCAGGTGAAAGCTGGAGAAATCCAGACTGCCGCTGGCCGATGCGAGGAGCAGAAACGCAATCAGCAGCAGACCGGTGCCCGCGTGCGACATGATCAGGAAAAGCACACCGGCGTTGCGCGTTTCCTTCTTTTCGTGCTCGAAGCTGATCAGGCAGAACGCCGTTAGCGCCATCACCTCCCATGCCACCAGGAAGAAGAACGCGTTCGACGCGGTGAAGACCAGCGCCAGGCTCAGCAGCAGCAGGTTGAAGAAGAAGCCAAAAGCGCCCAGGTTTCGGCGGCCTTCCATCGGTCGCAAATATCCGAAAGAGTAGAGAGAAACGGCGGCAGCCAGCGCCGCCAGCGTGACATTGAAGAATGCCGACAGCGGGTCCATGCGGATGGCCCAGGAAAAGACCGGGTTGCCGAAGGGAAGGCTGATCTCGGGCGAGCTACCGCTGAAGATTGCAGCCGCCGAACCCACCAGGACCAGAAGCGATCCCCCCAATGCCGCCCCACAGCCAACACTGCGAGCGGCCACCGGCCTGCGCCACAGGGCCAGACTGGCCATTGCACCCGCAAGCCAGACGACGATTCCGCTAAGGAACAGCTCAGCAATCACCGGGCAGACGCCTCGCTTTCCACCTCTTCAAGCATCTGAATCGCGTCGGCCAGGTTGGTCTGGAAGTAACGGCGCATGACGTCGAGAACCTCCACCAGCACCGGATTTCGGATGGAGTAGAAGACCTGGTTGCCGTCCTTGCGGTTGGCCACAATCTGGCGGCTTCTCAGAATCGCCAGGTGCTGGGACAGGTTCGCCTGTTCGACGCCGAGCTTCTCCTGGATGGCCCGCGCGGAGAGTTCCCCGTCGCGCAACACCTCAAGGATGGCGATACGAGTGGGATGGGAGAGGGCCTGAAAGATGCTGGCCTTGTATGTCCGCAGCTTCTCCTGCATATTATAAGAATATTCTACTTTCCGAATATACGCAATAGGTGATGGCCAAAGGATGCAGCAACACGCACCTCGAAATCCGGCCGATCGACCCGCTTGCGCATGAATGTGCCGGATGAGACCGGCTCAAGCCTCCCGGACTACTGGGCCGTTGCCCTCACTACCATGACCGGGCCCAGAAGACCTGAAGGCTGCAATGGCGAGTCGGCGGTGTATGGAGTGATGTCGGCGTAGGTGTACTTGGTCGCGTTGGGCTGTTGGTCGCCAATCAGCCGGTTGACCCAGGCGTTTACCACTTTGATGGTTACTTCATTCTTTCCCGGCTTCAGTGCTTTGGTCACATCCACCCGATAGGGGGTATGCCATACGACGCCAAGCGAAGTCCCATTGACCGAAACTTCCGCGAGGTTCTTCACATCACCCAGGTCGAGCCAGAGGGTTGCACCGGGTTTGAACCATTCGGCTGAAGCCTGAACTGTCTTGGTATATGTGCCAGTTCCGGAGAAGTACTTCACGCCTGCGTCGGTGCTGTCGCTCCACGACGTGAGCTTGTCGAGCGTGATGGATGCAGGCGCGCCGCGGTGCTCCTGGAAGCTCAGATCCCATGAACCGTCGACGGTCGTCAGGGCGGTCTCCACTGCCTTGGGCAGCGTGCGTGCGGCCGTCGCCGCCGGGTTGCGGAAGACAACGAACACCGTGCCCCATGGCTCAAGATGGAGCGGCACAGATGTATGTCCATTGGCGATCGCGTAGGAGGCAGGTTCGGATTTTCCGGTTTCGGCGTGCCATAGCTCCGGCGCCTTTCCGGTCACGCGGAAGCTCGCATCCACCGTCTCATCGCGATCATTGCGGTTGTCGAGAAAGTAGATGTCGCCACCGGCCAGCTTGCGATGCACGAAGGCGATTCGCGTATCGCTCTCCGGCATGGTGTGGTCGAAGTCGGGAGCCACATTCATGGCCTTCAGGGCCGAAGCGGCATCTTGTCCTGCGTAGACCTTGCCCTTGCCGACAGTCTGCACGCCGGCCCCGTTGCCGAACAACTCATCGTTCAGCTTGTTGAACTCAGCCTGGCCGTCGGAGAGGCTTGGAGTGTCCGTTGGCTTCTGGCCGGCTACCACCGCGCCCTGCTGAACCAGTTTGTAGATGGCACGCAGCACCGGCAGCGACATATGTTTGCTGTAGGGGTCCAGCACCAGCAAGCGATAGTTCATGCCGCTGGCGGTGGTGATCCGTCCATTGCCGGCATGCAACATGTGGATCAGGGCGTCTGCGTTGATGTAGTCGAATCCATAGCCTTCAGGCAAATTGGGAGCGGAATTCACGAAGATGGCTGTGAGGTTTGAGTCTTCGCCATAGAAATAGAGCACATCCGCGGCAAAGCGCCCCTGCTGCAACATGTAGCTGCTGCGTGCCAGATACTTCACCCATGGGCCCGCCTCTTCCGCCCAGGTTTCGTTGCGGTTGAACCACTGGCCGTACGGCCCAAGCGTGAGTCCAGGCACCTTGTCCAACAGCGGCTGGTGGGCCGATTCATGAATCACGATGCGGTTGATCCCGTTCACCAGTTCCTGGTCCGCGGTTGGCTTCAGCGTGGCAGGCGACCAGGCCCACGCGCTGTTGATTCTTGCCGTCATCGACTCCGCGGCCGCCAGGTTCTGCCCGTAGATGTGGGCGACCGACGCCGATTCGCGATCGTCCGCATCGAAGTTGTACATCTCCGTGTTGACGCCGGGCGCCTGCGTCCACATCGCGCTCATCGGAATATCGTTGTACTTCTTTACCTCCATGCCATCGGCGATGAACGCGCGCCCCGTCTCGTGCGACTCGCCATAGTGACCCATGCCACGCTCTTTGAGCGTCTTCTCCAACTGGCCGTAGTGCTCGGTCGCGGTCAGGTCCGCAATTGTCTTGCGCAGGTCCCACAGGAACTGGTCGCTGGCCCTGGCACTTTCCACTACATGACCGGCCAGGACAGGCAGCCACGGATGCGGATCGTATCCGCGCAGCCGGGTAAAGTCGGCGATCATGTTGTCGGTCCAGTTCTGCGTACCTGCCTCCCAACTATCGCTGATCACGTACCGGATGCCGCGCTTGCCCATGAACTCCGCTCCGACGGTCTCCTTGTAGCTGTCCAGATAACGGTCCATGTAGTTCTTCACATAGTGGGCATTCAGTTTGTCCACCTCAAGTCCGGTGGCTTCCTGGGTTGCCGGGTGATTGGTGATGCCGAGCAGCGAATAGCCGATTCTGAGGACAACCCACTGCCCCGGGGGTGGTGTCCAGTCCAGCGTGCCGTCCAGGTGGAGTTTGCCGGTCAGGTCGATCACATTGCTCTTCCGGATGTCGTCAGACGGCGTCACCTCCGGCGTGGCGAAGCCATATAGGTCCGGCATCTGGGTGAACGCGGCCTTCTCCTCGAAGCGGTTGACGCGCGCGTCGGGATGCAACACAAGCTCCGCGAGGGCGATAGCAGTAGGCTGCGCAGTCGATGCATTGGGTGTTCGCGATGGCATCCTCTTGAATGTCATGCGAAAGTACTTCGCCGTAACAGGAGCAAACGCGATGGTGTGCTCCGCCGCCCCTCCCTTGGGGACAACGGCGACGACACGGAAGCTGGAACCATCGTCACTTGCTTCCAACGCTTCACTCGGGTCGGGGCTTCCTCCTCGACCAAAGTAGTCGTCATTGGGACCACTTGACCGGCGCACAATGGTTAGCGCACAAATCCGCTGTGGCTGGGCAAACTCATATTGAATCCATGCCTTCTCGCCTGCCGTGGCGGCCTCGTGTAGAGCGGTCGTCTTTACCAGGTCGCCATCCGTGAGCAACGCCGTATCGATCGTTCCGCTGCTCCAGGAGATCTTCGGCTGCTGCGCGGTGTTGCTCGCCGGCAGGCGAAATGCGACAACCGTGCTGTCGGCATAAAACTGCGGCTCCTTGAAGGTGTTGTTCGTGATGGGCAGGTTCTGGAACGGTCCTGTATTCGATGGTGGATGAACCAGCGTTCCAGTGAAAGGCATGCCGCCTTCGACCACGGTTTCGCTCCATACGTACTTCTTCATTGCCTCCGGTCCCGGGACCCACGGGCCGCCACTCTCGCTCCAGCCCGGTGAACCTGCAATGGCTTCCTCCAGCCCCAGTCGGTCGGCCAGAGTGGTTGCATATTTGAACGCATCTTTCCACTCCGGCGTCATGTACGCCAGGCGTTTGTCGACCACCTGCGGCGTGGACAACGCTGCGTCGAAGTTCTGGAATCCGCCGAGGCCGACCCGATGCATCCATTCCAGGTCGAGCTTGATCCCGGGCTTGCTGATGTTGCCATTCATCCAGTGCCACCACACCAGCGGGCGGGCGCTTTGCGGCGGATTGACGAAACCTCTCTTCAGGGTGTCCGCGGCGGCTCGCGACGGCGCTGGGGTTGTCTGTGTCCGTGCCGTTTGACCCAGGAAGGAGAGTGCGATGATGCCAGAGGTTATCGCGATTGTCCGCAGGTTTACTGAGCGAATGGTCGTATGCGTCATTGTCATTTGAGTTTACTGTTCAGAATGCCTGTACTTTGATTACCCAACCAAGATGCAATATACGCTGCTGGGTCAGAGCCATGGAAGATGGAGCAAGGCCACGGAGGCGCGCACGGCAACCATCGTGGGCCGCTGCCCTGCCCCTTTTCTGTCTTATCTCCGCGTCCAACGCGACGTCAGAAACCCGGCCCGGCACACGGCTCGGAGAGAACTTCGTCCGTGGAGTGAGGGCAGCCGGCGACGCAACATCTTCCGCAAGCTGATTTTTCTAGAGCGGCCCCAGCCCAGGGTTGCCGGACGCGGGGGAATTCGTCGCAGGGGTTGCGCCGGGAGTTGTCGGTGCGCCGCCGGGGCGAGGCCCGCGACCGCCGCCGCTGCTGGTGAAGAGTGGACCGAGGTTGAGCGCGGCGTCGGTGTCGGGATGGGCTGGATCGAAGTCCTTGAATCCGTCCACAATGAAGCTGGCGAGGTCGAGCTTGTTCTGCTTGATGCCCATCACGATGCACTTGGCGAACTCGTAGCCGCCGTACGCCGTGGAGTGGGTGCCGTCGGCGAGAATCTTTCCTGCGTCTGCGCCAGCCGATTCATAGAAGGTGTCGCTCAAGCTGTAGAGGTCGATGAAGGCGACGTGCTCCTCCTGGGCGACCTCGCGCATGGCCTGCGGATAGCCTCCATGGCCGTGGGTGGGCGCTCCGGTGCCGCGCGCGCCGCGGTCCATCGCCGTCACCAGCACGGGGGTTGCGCCGCGCAGGCGTGCCTCGGCGATGTAGACCTTCAGATACGCCTTATAGGTGGTCTCCGGCTCGACGTAGGTCTGCGGCCAGCTCGCCTTCGAGTCGTTGTGAATGAACTGGAGGAATAGATAGTCTCCCTTCTTCATCTGGCTGAGCATCTTGTCCAGGCGCAGCGCATTCATGAACGACTTCATGGTCTCGCCGGACTGCCCGTTGTTGGCAACCGCGACGCCGGGCTTGAAGAAGACGGAGAGCAGTTGTCCCCAACTGACATCGCCGCCGCCATCGCGGTCGGTGACGGTGGAATCGCCGGCGATGAAGATGGTTGGCGCGGTGGGCGCGGAGACGATCTCGATGGAGCGCAACGCGGCGTGTGGGCTGACGACTTCGACGGTCAACTTGTCGTCCCAATCGCGCTTGTTGCCGCTGTCGAACTGGTCCAGACTCACATCTTCGCGGCCAGTGGCGTTGGTGGGCAGCTTGGGCAGATGCGGCGTGCGAACGTTGGTGGTGAAGGTGCGCTCGACCACCTGGCCGGCGGGAACTTCGACGCGCTCCAGCATCAGGCGGCCCGACTCCGCCTTGAACGTAGTGGTGGTCGCAGTGGTCGAGTCGCCAAAGGTCACCGTCACGTTGAAGTTGCCCTCCGGCACTTTGGCGGAGAAGAGAAACGGCTTGTCGCTGGTGGTGGTGTTGCCGTTGTCGCCGGTGGAGACCTGCGCGCCGGGTTCGTAGCCGTAGCCTGCGTCGTCCGCGTAGACGGCCGTGGGAGCGACCCGCGTGGTGCCGGGCTTGGCTGGGCCAGCGCTGAAATCGAACTTCAGATCGATGGGCGCAGCCAGCGGTGCGGTAAGCGACGGAGTCCGTGGCGCAGTTCGTGGCGCGGCCGGTGGCGCTGCGGAAGGCGCGGACTGTGCCGTAGCCAGGGACGTGCAGATCAGAGCGGTGCAGCAGACGAGAGCGAGACGGCGGAGGGTTTTCATGAGGTGGAGGCCTTTCGGAACAAGCGCTGACAGAATTTTCGCCGCGACGGAAAGGCGGCTGATGAACGCTGCGACAGTTTACATTTTCATGTATATACCCAGCCAATCCGTTTGAGCTTTTCACGGTCCCTATGGGGGAGGGGGGCCGCGAGATCGCGAATGCGGTACAGTCTTCAGGGAGGCGTATGACAGAACGGATACGCATCGGAATTGACCTGGGCGGCACCAAGATTGAAGGGCTCGCGCTGGATCCGCGAGGCGCGGAGATTGCGCGGCTGCGCATCGCAACGCCGCAGCACGACTACGCGGCGACGGTGCGGGCGATTGTGGAGGTGGTGCAGGAGCTGGAGCGGCGCGTCGGCGGCAGCGCGAGCGAAGCGGCTTCGGTGGGCGTGGGGATTCCGGGGACGGTTGTGCATGCCACCGGGCTGGTGAAGAACGCCAACTCGACATGGCTGAATGGCCAGCCACTGGAGCGCGACCTTGCAGCGGCGCTGGCCCGGCCCGTGCGCTGCGCCAACGACGCCAACTGCCTGGCCGTCTCGGAAGCCACCGATGGCGCGGCGGCAGGCGCGGGCCTGGTCTTCGCGGTGATTCTTGGCACAGGGTGCGGCGGCGGGATCGCAGTGAATGGGCAGGTACGCGTGGGGCCGAACGGGGTTTCGGGCGAGTGGGGGCACAATCCGTTGCCCTGGGCCACGCCCGACGAGATGCCTGGGCCCAAGTGCTTCTGTGGCCAACGCGGATGCCTCGAGACTTGGATCTCCGGCACCGGGCTAGCCAACGATCACCAGCGCGTCACCGGCGAACGACTCACCGGGCCGGAGATTGTCGCCGCGGCGGAGGGCGGAGACGAGGCGGCTGAGGCCAGCATATTGCGGTTGGAAGATCGCATTGGACGCGCGCTGGCTTCGGCGGTGAACCTGCTCGACCCTGACGTGATTGTGATCGGCGGCGGACTGTCTAAACTGGACCGGCTCTATGCGCACCTTCCTGCGCTGATTGCGCGCCATCTCTTCGGCGGCGGGGAGCTTGCGACTCCGGTGCTGAAGGCGAAACACGGGGATGCAAGCGGGGTTCGCGGTGCGGCCTGGCTGTGGCCTGCGTAGTTCACGGCTTGCGGGCGAGGGCGATGCGCGGGATATGTTGCAGATCGTCGAGGAAGCGGAGTTGGTTCCAGTCGGACAACAGAGATGCAATGGCTTCGCGCTGGTTGTGGCCAATCTCGAGAGCGAGCAGGCCGTTGGGCTGGAGAGCGGCGCGCGCCTGGGGAATGAGTCGGCGATAGATGTCCAGACCGTCCGGACCGGCGAAGAGTGCGGCGGAGGGTTCGTGATCGCGCACCTGGGGATGGAGCGATGCGCGGTCGGCGGTAGGAACGTAGGGCGGGTTTGAGACGATGGCGGCGAATGGGGCTTCGTTAGGCGGGAACGCATCGAGCAGATCGGATTTCAGGTAGCGGATGCGGTCGGCGAGCGCATGGCGCGCGGTGTTTGCGGTGGCGACTTCAAGCGCGGCAGCGGAGAGATCGACGGCGGTGATCTGCGCGTGGGGCAGGTGGAAAGCGAGCGCGATGGCGATGGCTCCCGAGCCGGTTCCGACGTCGAGAATGCGGAGCGGTCTTGCACCATCCAACTCAGCGAGGACTGCTTCGACGAGCTGCTCGGTCTCGGGGCGGGGGATGAGGACGGCGGGCGTGACGCGGAGCGCGAGGCCGTAGAACTCCTGCTCGCCGGTGATGTACTGGATCGGCTCGTTCGCAAGGCGGCGCGAAATTAACGCGTCATACGCGGATTGCTGCGCGGGCGTGAGCGCGCGTTCGCTGTCGGCGAGCTGCGCGGCGTGGGAGATCGCCAGCATGTGGCGCAGCAGAAGCGCGGCGTCGCGGGCGGCATCGGCGCACAGGCCGGGTGACGCGTCGAGCTGGCGGGTGGCGCTCGTGAGGGCTTCGCGCAGGGTCATAAAAACAGCGGTCAGTGGGCGGCGGCGATGCGCAGAATGTTTCCGTCGGGATCGGTGACGGTAATCATCTCTTCGCTGCGCGTCTTGCCGTTGGCGTCGGTTGTGGTGGAAGCTGCTCGCTTGAATGCGACCTGCTGGCGCGTGAGCTGCGCCGCGGCCTTGTCGAGGCTGGGGGTGGTGAGGAAGATGCTGGAGCTGGAGCCAAGCGGGTCGGCGGGAACGATCTCGACCATCTGGCCGGATGTACCGGGCAGGTTGAGCAGCATCGGGTTGGACTTCGACGCGGTGAAGCCGAGCTTGGTGAGGTAAAAGTCGCGGGCGGAGGCGGGGTCCTGCATGGCGAGCGCGACAACGGTCATCTTGTCGGCGACGCGGTCAGGGCCGATGTGCTGGCCAATATCCAACGTGTGCCGCGAGGTGGGCATGTACTGGGTGTACTCGATGTTCTGCGCGAATGTGGGCTGCTGCGGCCCCTTGAGAGTGAAGAGCAGGTTGCCGGCGGCGGCGGTGCGCACGGAGATGGGAGCGAGGCCCTCGGCGACGTAAAAGTCGTGGGTGGCGTTGATGTCGGAGGCCTCGAAGCAGAGATGGAGAAAGCGGGAGGTGCTCTGCGCGTTGCTCTGCGGGTTGGCTGGGTTGGGTGGGCTGGCCGGATAGAACTCGATGAACTGCTTGTCGTTGAGCTTGAGGAAGGACTGCGAGACGCTGCCATCCCTGCCGGTATTGGCGAAGGCCTGCTGGAAGCCAAGCTTGTTGTAGAAGGCGAGCGAGGCGGCGATGTTCTGCACGCTGATGGCGATGTGGGCGATGCCGTTGAACGGCGGCGTCTGGGACGGGGCCGCTGTTGTGGACGCTGGGGCGGGCGTTGGCGCAGGCGCGGTCTGGGCTGCGGCGAAGGTCGAGATGGCGACGGCCAACGTGACGAGTGCGATGCGCTGGAGCGCGGTGCGTGCGGATGCGATCTTCTTGTGTGTCATCTTCCATTCCTCTCGGTGCGAGCTTGGCGGATTAATCCCGGCTAGAGGATTCTCTACGACGGGAGCGAGATTGCCAAGTCGAGATTGTAAGGCTGCAATTCACCGAATCGGCGCGCACGCTGATATGATGAGTTTCAATGGCGACAAAAGTACAGGCGCCCACGGCGACCAATGGCAAGACAGGAAGCATGGATGCGGCCGCGAGCGGCGTCTCTCCGGTGGTGGCGCTGGTAGCGGGCTGGCTGGTTCCCGGTGCGGGACACCTGCTGCTGGGCAAGTGGGTGCGCGCGGCACTGCTGATGGTCTCGATCGTGGGGATGTTCGCCATCGGTGTCGCGCTCCAGGGCAAGGTTTACACGCCGAATACAGGC
>DAIRTY010000021.1:0-4672 GCA_036803645.1 Acidobacteriaceae bacterium
CCCCGCCGCACCCGCCAGCAATTCCGCAAGATGAGCCCGGTCCTGCTCATAGCTGTGCGTCATCACAACCACCGCGTCCTTCGCCCTGACCTCCAGCTCCGCGACCGACGCCGCCGCCAGCACGCGCTCCGCCTCTGCGAACCGCTCAGCCCGTGCCAACTGCGCGCGCCCATCGACCACCGTTACCCTCCACCCCAGCAGTGAAGCCATCGTCGCCAACGGTTTCGCATCCTCTCCCGCGCCCAGCACAAACAGCCGCTGCGGTGCTGCGAGCGCTTCAATATAGACCTCGGAGTCACATTCGACAGGAGCCATCAAACGGGCCGCAACCGCATCCAGATCGCCAGCGTCCAGTCCCTCGCTTCGAAAGATCACCGTACCATCCGCTCCGATTACTGCGCGACGCAGTGGTCTTCCACTCGCAGGCAACCACGTCACCACGCGCGCCTCACTTCCGCCCAGCGACGCCTCCATCGCCTCCACCAACGCGCGGCACTCCGCCGTCTCCGCCGGCTCCAGCAGCAGGTCCACAACGCCGCCGCAGCCAAGGCCAAACGGAATCTCCGCCGTATCGTCGAACAGAGTCGAATAGCGCTCCACCACCGCGCCCGCGCGCACCATCCACACTGCCCTGCGCACCACCTCCGCCTCCAGGCACCCTCCGCTGATGCTCCCCGCGCACTCGCCCCCTGCGCCAATCAGCAGATGCGCCCCCGGCCTGCGGTACGACGAGCCCTCCACGCGCACCAGCGTCACCAGAGCCTGCGCCCCACTCCCGTTCCACAGCCGAACGATCCGCCGCCGGTCTACCATCGCAGCCACATCATCGCTTCCACCCCGCGAGAGGAGTGTATTACATCTTCTCGGAAAATGTATGGATGCCGCACTCCAGCTTCTTGCCGCCCCACCGTCCCGCCCTCGGGTTCGCCGGATCGTCTGGGATCGCCGTGCAAGGCTCGCATCCAATACTTGTGTACCCACGCGCATACATCTCCAGCTTCGGAATCGCATGGGCCTCGGCGTACACGTCCACCTGCGCCATCGTCCAGTCAGCCAGCACGCTCACCTTCTTCATCCGCTTGCCGGCCGGCGTCTTGTGATCTTCCACCTTGCGCAGCCCCGCGCGTGTCGGCGACTGCTCCCGCCGCAGCCCCGTAAACCACCAGTCGAACGGCTCCAGCGACCGCATCAGCGGCTCGACCTTGCGAATCCTGCAGCACTCCGTCGGCTGCACGATGTACAGCAATCCGAACTGCGCCTCGTGCTCCGCCAGCGTCGTCAGCGGCAGCGCGTTCACCAGGTTCAATCCCCACTCTGCGGTCATACGGTCGCGATACGCAAGCACCTCCTTGAAGTGGTAGCCCGTCTCCAGAAAGATCACCGGAACGTCCGGCAGGTGCCGCCGCAGCATCTGTAGCACCACCATGTCCTCGGTCTGAAAGCTGCTCGTCAAACAGATCGGCCCGCCCGCCGCCTCGCGAACCACCGCTGCAACCAAATCCTCCGCTGTCAGCTCCTCGTAATTTGTAACTGCATCGGTTGCACTCATAGCCGCCCCGTCAGACTCTTCAAAATCGCCTCTTCATCCGCGCCATCTTCCACTCGCACAGCCCCCGGCGCGATGCCTTCAATCGCCGCAATCCCCTCCGCAGCCAGCGCACGCGACGAGACCGCGATCACGCCAGCAAGGTCCAGCGCACGAACCACCGCCGTCACAGCCGAATCCGCAATCAGCGAATCGTCGATCACCACAGCCCGCTCGCCGCGCGCAATCAACGCATCCCTCACGCGAATCGCAAGCTCCTCTCGTCCCGGCAGCAGAATCAGAGCAGGCCGCCGCGCATCGCTCAGCAACGCCTCCGTGGTCTCAGTCGAAGTGAATGATGCAGCCGCTGCGACCGGCCCCACAATCATCGCAGCGCCTACCGTAGCATTCGTCAGCGCATCGATCAGAATCAGCGATCCCGTCCATCGGCACGCGCGATAGCTGTCGAAGAACAGAGGCAGATTGGTCTCGAACTCTACCTCCGCAATCTCGTTCATCGCAATCGCATCCGAGTTCAGATGGTTCAGCGTGTTCACATCCACGCGATAGCCGATATTCCGCACCGTGGCACGAACTGTCCGTGTCGTGTGTTTCGCAAAGTAGGTCCGCTCAACCATCAGCGGTTCTTCGTGCATCCACACCACCATCGCGCGAAAACGGTTACTCACATCCGGCAGGGCCTCGCCAGCCGAGTCCGCGGCCACCAGCATCTCGCCGCGGCTCAAGTCGATCTCGTCCTCCAGTTCCACCGTAACGCTCTGCGGATACGACGCAGCCGCAAGGTCGCCGTCATAGGTAACGATGCGTCGTACCGTCGACTCGCGTCGCGAAGGCAGCGCCATCACGCGGTCGCCCGCGCGAAGCGTCCCCCGCGCCACCTGTCCCGCAAAACCGCGAAAGTTCGCGTCCGGACGCAACACCAACTGCACCGGAAAGCGCATCGGCCCCGCCGTCTCGGCCAGTGCCAGCGGCACCGTCTCCAGATACTCCAGCAGCGTCGGCCCCTCGTACCACGGCATTCGCGCGCTCGCCGCCACAACATTGTCACCCTCCAGCGCGCTCACCGGAATCGTCACCTCGTCCGCCAGACCAAGCTGCTTGCACAGCGCATCGAACTCGCGCCGAATCGCGGCAAAGCTCTCCTCGGAGTAGCCCACCAGGTCCATCTTGTTCACCGCCGCAACCACATGCGGAATCCCCAGTAGCGACGCGATGTACGTGTGCCTGCGCGACTGCGGCAGCAGCCCGCCCGCCTTGGCAAACGCCTTCGCGTCGATCAGAATAATTGCAACATCCGCGGTCGATGCACCCGTCGCCATATTGCGCGTGTACTGCTCGTGCCCCGGCGTGTCCGCAATAATAAACTTGCGCCGCGCGGTCGAGAAGTAGCGGTACGCCACGTCGATCGTGATCCCCTGCTCGCGCTCCGCCTTCAGTCCGTCAGTCAGCAATGAGAAGTCCACATGCCCGTTTGCCGCGCGATTCACGCGGCTCTTCTTCACCGCCGCAAGCTGGTCTTCGTACACGCTCTTGGTGTCATGCAGCAGCCGCCCAATCAGCGTCGATTTGCCGTCATCCACACTGCCCGCCGTCGTAAAGCGCAGCATCTCCTGGCCCAGATGCCCTGCCAGAAACTCCTCAAACGTGCGCCCACCCTGAGTTTCCTCCAACGCCTCGAACCTCGAACCTTGAACCTCGAACCCAATCGCCATTAGAAGTATCCCTCCCGCTTCTTCACTTCCATCGAGCCTTCCTCATCGTGGTCGATCGCGCGGTTTTCTCTCTCGCTGCGGCGAAACGTAATCAGTTCCTCGATGATCTTCGGCAGCGTGTCCGCTTCGCTGCGGATCGCGCCGGTACAGGGCATGCATCCCAGCGAGCGCATCCTCACCCTGATCTGCTTCACCTTCTCGCCGGCCATCAGATCCATGCCCTCATGCACCAGCGTCAGCGCGCCGCCGCGCACCACAATTGGCCGCTCCCCGGCGAAGTACAGCGGCACAATCGGGATATTCTCCGCGTACAAATAGAGCCACACATCCAGCTCCGTCCAGTTCGACAGCGGAAACACCCGGATGCTCTCGCCCTTGCGCAGCCGCGAGTTGTATAGGCTCCACAGCTCGGGCCGCTGGCTCTTCGGGTCCCACTGCCCTGCACCGTCGCGGAAGGAGTACACGCGCTCCTTGGCACGGCTCTTCTCCTCATCGCGCCGCGCCCCGCCGAAGGCCGCGTCGAATCCGCCCTCTTCCAGCGCATCCAGCAGACTGCGCGTCTTCAGCAGCCCGCAGCAGTTCTGCGTCCCCAGCTTGTACGGACTCGCGCCCTCCGCAATCGCCTTCTCGTTGCGATGCACAATCAACTTCGCGCCAATCTCGCGCGTATACTCGTCGCGAAATTTGATCATCTCCGGAAACTTGTAACTCGTATCCACATGCAGCAGGGGAAACGGAATCTTCCCCGGATAAAACGCCTTCTGCGCCAGCCGCAGCATCACCGACGAGTCCTTGCCAATCGAGTACAGCATCACTGGCCGCGCAAACTCCGCCACGGCTTCGCGCAGGATCGAGATGCTCTCCGCCTCCAGCGTCTGCAGATGGTTCAGCCGCGCCGCATAAATCTCGTTGGTCTCGTCTTGCACTACTGCCTGCATTGTCATCGAGGAGTGTTCTCCAGAGCGTCTGTTCGTCGCACCCTACAAATACAGATGCGCACCACAATCGCAAAGAATCAAAAGCTGAGTTGTGAAGAGAATTAATAGCTAAGGAGTACGGGAAACAGTCAGCTAAGATGTACGGGGAAGCAACAGAGATGAGATGGCTAGCGTCGACAGCGGTCGCCCGAGGTCGTCCGGCAACAATTCACGCGCATTCGGCTGGGATTCATCATCTCTCTCAGTATATCTTCCTCCCATTCCAAGCCGCAACGCCGTCGCCCGCGTGTCGCGGCAATGCCGCACACGCCACATCGAATCTCTGCTAAACTGCTGTAGTCGGTACTGCAATCCAGCGCGCCTCCCATGGCCCACGGATTGCCTCCCACACACCGGCATCCACTCAGGCGCGGCTTCTGGCACTTGGCATCGCGAGTGGCTCTTGGCAGCACGTTCGGGGCGTAGCGCAGTCTGGT
>DAIRTY010000021.1:4772-15116 GCA_036803645.1 Acidobacteriaceae bacterium
ACTTGGCATCGCGAGTGGCTCTTGGCAGCACGTTCGGGGCGTAGCGCAGTCTGGTAGCGCACCTGGTTCGGGACCAGGGGGTCGGAGGTTCGAATCCTCTCGCCCCGACCATTCTTTTCAATGCATGGCCAATTGGCGCGTCTGGCCACCAGGGTTCGTCCCAGGTGCTCCAACACGAAAACGCGCGTCAACATTGGACTTCCGCCTAATGCGGGATGCGAGCCCATCTACAACTGTATCTACAGGCAAATCCCTGTTGATGCTTACTCTTCCCGTGAGCACGGTTACTCGGGTTTCGCTCCAGTCAACTCTTTGACGATCCGTAACGTCTCGCCGGTGTCTTCGATCTCAAAGATATGCGGCTGTGGGCCGTGGCCATCGGGCGCGTGCAGGATCAGCATCAGCTTGCCGTCGAAAGTGGTGAAGATCATTCCGTGGCCGCCGTTGTCCTTGAAGATCGGCTCATCCTGCTGGCGCCATGGGCCGGCCAGTTTGCCGGAGTCGGAGATGGCGATGCCCAGTTTATAGGTCTGGTCGTGGGCGCGGCTCGACCAGATCACATAGAGCTTGCCGGTCTTGCCCTTCCAGACATACGGCCCGTCGGTGACATGTCCGCCGGCCTCGATCAGCTCGCTCCACTTGGCGTCGCTGCCGCGGAACATCCGCTTGGGCGGCCCTGCGGCATCGGAGAGAACGTCCTTGAGCGGTATGGTTTCGACGGTGCCATCGGAGACCTGCACCCATTCGTTGCAGAAGACCATGTAGGGCACGCCGTCCTCGACCCAGAAGGTCCCGTCGAGGGTCATCATGTTGGTGGGCGTGGTGGAGTGATTGGTAAACGGCAGGTAGGGACCGGTCGGCGAATCGCTCCATAGAATCTGCGAGCCGCGCGTGACTCGCGGACGCCAGTCGTGCCATTGCTCCTCGAGCAGATGGTTTGAGCTGAAGGTCAGGAACAGATAGTATTTTCCCTTGTACTCGTGCATCTCCGGTGCCCAGATGCCGGCGGTGCGGATGTCGCCCCAGATGTCGGGCGGTGTACGGAAGATGGTCTTCGGCCCCTGCCAGTCGATGAGGTTCTTGCTGGTCCACGCGCGCACGCCGCCGCCGCCGGAGGCGACCATGTAGTAGGTTTGCGTCTTCACATCGGGGAAAATATCGACGTCCTGCGCGTGTATTGTCGCCAGTTTGACGATTTCGTCGGAGTCCTGCATCGTGCGCCGATAGCCTCCGGCGGGTGGGGTTTGGCCGCCTGCCGGGACACTGGGCGTTGTAGGCACACTCGGGGTCTGTGCTCCAGATGCGAGGAGGACCAGGCTGAAGAATGCCGAGAGCACAAAACCTTCTCGTCTTGCGATCATATGTTTTCCGGTCATTTCTGAAGCAAAGTCGGCTCTATGGTGACGCTGTTGTGGGCGAACCGTACCCGAACGGTATTGGAGTAGCCTTCTCCGACCTTGATCGGCGGCTTCATATAGTTGCTGTTGCCGAGTTGCGGATAGTTCCACTCGTTATTGACGATCATGCTGATGCCGCCGCCGTTTGCGATATTGGTTGTATCCATTCTGAGGGCATCGTGAGCATCGGAGATCGCCTGCAGGCCCAGATCGGTCCCGGCCTTCAGCGCTACTGCCGAATAGATGTACTCCTTCATCGCGCGAAAATCATTCGAGGCATTAGTCGCCGAGGAAGCCGCCGCCGCGCCGACGGGGCCACCGCGTCCACCGTTGCCACTGCTCTGCGCCCAGGAACTATTCGAAGTCGCGAGCTGCGCGAGTCCAACGCTCCGCCCAATGTGGTCCGCGGGATAGACCGACCAGAGCGCCCGGCGGTCCCATGCAAGCCGGTCGATGCCATCGGCCAGAACGAAGGAGATTCCGACCTCCGAGAAGCCGCCAAAGTGCGAATCGTTCCATGGAGTAGGATGCGGCTCCGGCGGCGTAAAGGGAAACGCGACCAGCTTATACTTTGTCGCGATCAAGCCTGCGCCATCGATGCGCAGTTCGAACTCCACGTGCGCAGGTCCATAGTTTCCGAAAATGTGGACTACCGCCTCCTTGCCCTCGCGCGATGTAGTGATCTGCTTCAGCGACCACGCGGGAAGATTCACGGCGGATTTTCCCCTGTCCGTGGCGAGAATATGCAGATAGGGGCCGCTCTTGATGATCTCGGCGCCTTGATAGACTCCGCTGGTCATCAGCCCGGTCTGGCTGCTGAACACCAGCGAAAAGTCTTTCCCCGCAACGGTGATTGCGTTCGCATTTTTTGTAATCAGCGGCGCAGGGCCATGCGCAATTAACAGCGACGGAAGAGTTGGGGAGACGGGCAGCGCAATCTCCTGCACGACCAAACCATCGGCGCGCTGGAACTTGAGGTTCACCACATCGCCGTTACGCCAGTTACGCGCGGAAATCTTCAGCACCCCATTCGAATGAGGCTCGACCGCCGGACCGGCCATATCGCCTGAACTCTTGCCGACCGACCAATGGATCTTCAGCTCGTTCAGATTGGTGTGATCGAACCAGTTCTTCACGGCAATGCTCAACGGTTTGCCAGCGCCTGGATTCTTTAACGTCTGGTTCTCCACGCGCACGGGCAAGTAGGCTTCCTTGATTAGCCAGTACTCCGGCGGCAGCGAGTTGCTCGCGCCCGGCAGCCCGAAGATGTCGCCGCCCAGCGCGCCCTCGGTGGCAAAGATCTTCTCCCAGTAATACCTGATGCTCTCGCCCCAGAAGTTATGGACGTTCGGGTCGCGCCGCCACTCATCGGGATCGTAGATCGGCAGATGCGCGCATTCGTCGGCAATCACGGGAATCTCAGGCTGGGGGTTGCGGTCAAGCACCCGAGAATGTGAGTTGAAGGCCGAGTTGCCGTACGACGCAAGGTCGCCGGTGAACGGCGGATAGTGAAAGCTGTAAACGTCGTAGGGAAGCTCGCGGTCAACCGGAATGCTACTGCCCCAACTGAATTGCGACAGGCGCTCGGGGTCTTCGGCGCGGACGTACTTGAAGGTGGGATCGACGTTCGAGCCGTACTCGGATTCGTTGTTCAGGCCCCACAGGATCACCGATGGATGGTCGCGGTCGCGCTCGATCAGGTCGGCCATGAAACTCATGTACTGCGGAAGAAATTGCGGGTCGCTGGCAACAGGATTCTTTGCGAAGTCCACCGGATTTTCGTCCGTGATGTAGACGCCGAGCCGGTCAGCATCGTCGAGCATCTCCTCGGTCACCCATTTCTGGCGGGTGTGATTAATGTTGTTGTCGACCATGTCCTAGATGCTGTTGCCGCCCCACAGGCCGCGCAGCTTTACTTCGCGTCCATTCACCAGCACCTTGCGTCCCACGCGCTCAATCTTCACAAAACCAAACTTCCGTGAGAGCTTCTGCAACACCGCGCCATCTGCGCCAACCACACTGACTTCAAGCGTGTACAGATTCGGATGTTCGGCGTCCCACTTGATCGGCTTGGCCACCGGCACGCTGGTGATCGTCTCGGGCGTTGCCGATGACAGCTCGACGACGCTCGGGCTAATTTCCACGGAATGGCCTTGCGCATCTTTGAGCGACAGCTTCACATGGGCATCGGCACCGCCATGAAAGTCCATGTGCAGCCACACCTTCATGATTGCGTCGCGATACTGTGGGTCGAAATCCGCCGAGAGGTGGAATCGTGTGATGTAATTCAACGGTTCGGCGAAGAGCTTCACATCGCGCTGAAGGCCTCCGGCGCGAACATACTGCGCAAGCCCGGTTCGGCTATCGTCAACACCGATCACCAGGCTCGCCGGTTTGCCCGGCTGGACAAAGTCGGTGATGTCGCAGGTGAACGGCATGAACGATCCCCAGTGGTCGCGGACAAACCTTCCATTGACCCATATCTTCGCGGCATTCGAGACGCCGTCGAAGCGCAGCAGGATGCGGTGTCCCGCGTAATCCGCGGGAATATCCAAAGTCGTTCGGTAGGCTGACTTGTCGGCCCCGCCGCCGCCAAATCCGCCGCCTCCGCGACGTGCGCCGGTGGCCAGATCGTGCCAGGCCGAAAGGTCCGCGGTGTCGGACCAGAACTCACCCTGCGGATTGGAGATTGTCTTCCAGGTGTGCAGTACGGAGACCGTCTGCGCCACGCCTGCTGTCAGCTCCGGCACTGGAACAATTGTCGGCCTCGGCCACACCGGGTTCTCGGGTACGACAGTAGCCGCCAGGCCGGGCCAACCGCAAGAATCGTGCCTATAATCACAAACGATCGCAGGAAGACTGCGATATTCCGCCACAAGCTATTCATTGGACCTCAGATGGGCCAATGTAACCTTTAGCGCTACAGCGAGTCAAGCTGCTCGCGCAGCACTCCATGCTGAACAATCCTAAGGCCCTGCCGCGCGCGGATCGTCCCGACATCTCCTGTCAGCGTCGCGTGGATGCACGGATCACGACGGTGGGGTCAAAGAGAATCTGGCGCGCAGGTTCCCTGTCCCGCGATTTGATCAGGTCAAGAGCCAGAAGCGCAGCACCTTCACCTAGTTGATAACTATGTTGATCGATGCTGGACAGAGGCACGCGCAGAAACGGGTCATAGTGGATGTTGCCGCACCCGATGAGCGCAACATCTTCGGGAATTCTGAGGTCCTTGTCGAACAGCATCCACAATGCTCCTACGGCGAGGGGGTCATTGAAGCAGAAGATCGCATCTGGCCTTCGTTTGAGATTGAGCAGAGAAGCCGCGGCGACCGCGCCACTGCGCCGGCCATCGACATCCACCATCTCTCCTTCAACCACGTATTCTTCCCGGATGGTTATATTGTGCTTCGCGAGCGCCTTTTTGTAACCTCTCAGTCGGCCATTTCCCACGCTGTTCTTCGGCCCGCGAATGTGGGCAATTCGCTTGTAGCCCATTTCGATCAGATGTTCGGTTGCCAGCAGGCCAATCTGCGTATCGTCGCAGCCGACAAAGCCTCCGCCCAAGTCACGAGGGAACCTGCGATCGATAAAAATGTATGGAGTTCCGTTGGCTTCAATGCGCTCATAGGCTTTCGCATTTGTGCGGACCGATGCAATCACCAGGGCGTCGAGTCGCCGGCCCAGAAGCTGGTCGATCTCCTTCCCTTCGAGTTCAGGGTCTTCTTCCGAGGAGGTCACGATCAGAAAATAGCCTTGCCTGCGCAATGTCATGGATAGACCGCGTGCTACATCCGCAAAGAAAGGATGCAGCAGATCGGGCACAATCAAACCCACCAGAAAGCTGTGCCCCGTGACCAGGCTCCGGGCATTCACATTCGGCAGATAGTTCAGCTCCTTGGCCCGTTTCAGAATGCGTCGGCGGGTTGCCTCTCCAATATCGGGCTCGTTGCGGAGCCCCTTCGACACTGTCATCAAGGACACACCGAGATCCGCTGCGATGTCCTTCATCCTGATCCGCATAGTTACCACTATAACCACACAGCCCGGCAGATCCGTAGACTTCCGGTCAGGAGGCTCCACCAGTTCCATCCCATGCAGCGACTTTGCGCGATTTTGCACCGCGGCGTTTGGGCGCTGAACAGGACGGCAGCGGCGAGAGCACCTGCAAGCAGAGGCAATCAACGCATGGGAGCAATTGAACTGTAGCGATAGAGGTGGAACTCCGCCGGACGGCTTGTCAGGTGCCCCATAAACAATTAGAGTGAGTCACCTTTGATAATTAAGATAGCGCTAAAGTGAACCTCGCCCGACGCCGTGCCATTGCCTTGTTTTCCGCCGCCGCCCTCAAACCGTCTAGGGCAACCGCGAAGGCATCTACGCGACCAAGCCATGGAGTTTTGCACCTCGATGACCACCACGCCGATAATAAAAACCTAAACCAGTAAAACTCCGAAGGAAGTTCTTACCCTCGATTTCATCCTATGAAAAATCCCTTGTCCCGCCGCCATTTCATCAAAGAATCCGCGCTGGTCACTGGAGCCGCCGCGAGTCTGCCGCTTCTGCCTTCCTTCGCCGCCGGTGCCGCTCCACCAGCCGCTCCATCCGCATCGACGCCCGTCCATGCGCTGCCCGCCGCAGAGTTGCTTACCCTCGACGCCTCGGCTCGCCCCCCAGTTGCTCAGACGGCAGACTTTCATATGGGCACGGCCACCGCGCCCGGCGGCCACACCCTTACGTTGGACAGCCGCAGTCTGCTGCGCGACGGCAAGCCCTGGCTGCTCATCTCGGGTGAATTTCATTTTTCGCGATGCCCGGAATCGGAATGGCGTGACGAACTGCTCAAAATGAAGGCTGGCGGAGTCAGCCTCGTGGCAACCTACATCTTTTGGATTCACCATGAGGAGGTCGAGGGCGTATGGGATTGGACCGGCCAGCGCAATCTGCGTAAATTCATCGAAACGTGCCACGATGTTGGTCTGAACGTGCTGCTGCGGATTGGCCCATGGTGTCATGGCGAAGTGCGAAACGGCGGCTTCCCCAATTGGCTGCAAAAGATGGGCGACGACAAGGTCTTTGAATTGCGCCGCGACAATCCTGGCTATCTCGGATATGTGACCAAGCTCTACGCGCAAATCAGCCAGCAGTCACGGGAACTTCTGTGGAAAGATGGCGCACCGGTCATCGCCATCCAACTGGAAAATGAATACAGCGGGCCCACGCAGCACCTGATGACGCTGAAACAAATCGCTCGCGGCGCCGGCATGGATCTTCCGCTCTATACCTGCACTGGTTGGGGCTCGGGCGGCGCGGCGCCTTATGGCGAGATTGCGCCGTTCTCGGGCTCCTATGTGGATGGATTCTGGGACCGCTCGCTCGCCGGAGGCGGTTATGGGGGCGTTCTCCGATTTTCCGGGTCGCGGCGTGCCAGTGCGGCGGAGATGGGCGCGCTCGGCGGCGCTCCGGCTGCAACCAACACGGTACCGCCAAGCGCGGGTGTATATCCCTCTTTCACATGCGAACTCGGTGCCGGCATGATGTCGAGTTATCACCGGCGCGTCTTCATGGTCCCGGAGGACACCGAATCCCTGGCGCTGGCCAGACTCGGTTCCGGCGTGAATCTTCTGGGTTTCTACATGTATCACGGCGGCCAGAATCCCGATGGAAAACTGACATACCTCAACGAAACGCAGGCCACCGGATACTGGAACGATCTGCCGGTCAAGAATTACGACTTCCAGGCTCCCATCGGCGAATACGGTCAGGAACGCGAGCATTACCATTGGTTGCGTCTCCTCGGTTTGTTTCTGAAAGACTTCGGACCTGGGCTTTCCGGAATGACGCCACAAATGCCCACTGCGCGTGGCTCGCTCAATTGGGCGGTCCGTTCCGATGGTCTCAGCGGCTACATCTTTGTGAGCCATTATCAGCATCTCTCGCCGCAGCCGAACCGTGAGAATGTTCAGTTCCAAATCAAACTCGCCAGCGGTGATGTCACGGTGCCATCCGAGCCGGTCACGGTTCCCTACAACACCCGCTTCTTCTGGCCGCTCAACTTGGATCTTGGCGGAGTAAAGCTCATCTCTGCCTCCGCCCAGCCGATCACCCAGCTCGATGATCGGAATACGCGCTATACCGTATTCAAACAAACCGCCGCGATCCCCGCGGAGTTTGTCTTCGACGGTGCAACCGCCGCGGTGGATTCTTCCACCGGGAATACATCCAGCGAGAATTCGCGGATTCATGTGCGCAACGTCCAGCCCGGCCTGGGCGCGGCGATCCGGCTGCACGAAAAAGACGGGAAAAAACACGTCATCCTTCTGTTCGATGAGGCAACGTCGCTGGATCTATGGAAAGGCGAATGGAAGGGGCAGCAACGCCTTTTCCTGACCCACGCGAATTTGCTGCTCGATGGTTCCACCCTGCGCCTGCGCACGGAAAGCCCGCAGAATCCGGACGCCTGTTCCGTCGGCATCTTTCCCGCCCCGGCAAGCCTCACGGATGGCCGCGGCGATGTGCCCGCGAAGGACGACGGCCTGTTCCGCCGCTTTTCGCCACGGGTCGCACCAGTTGCGTCATTACAGGCCATCGTTGAACCCGTGCAGCCCGCAGGCCCGGCCCGCAAGGTTCCGATTGCTCCATCGGTTCCCACTCGCAAGCAGGGTATGGCGATGCAGCCGGAGGATGCGGATTTCTCCCAGGCGGCCGTTTGGCGTGTGAAGCTTCCTGCCGGCGTTGCCGCCAGCCGCGATCTCCGTCTGCGCGTGCGCTACACCGGTGACGTCATCCGCGCCTACCACGGCGAGAAATTGCTCGACGATGATTTCTACAACGGCCGTCCCTTTGAAATCGGCCTGCGCCGTTACGGCCCCGCCGTTTATCAGGACGGTCTGGTGCTGAAGATTCTCCCGCTGCGTGAAGATGCGCCCATTTACATCACCGATCGTTCCAAGCTCAAATACGACGACACCCACACCGCCCTTACCCTCGAAGGTGTCGATGTTATTGAGACGCGTGAAGTCAGGCTGATGACGGCAAAATAATCAAACTTGAATTCATCCTTTATATAGCCACTTCTCCCGCAGGTAGAGGCATAGCTGCCACCCGCAACCCCGATCAGAACCGCTTGATCTCGATGCCCTGCTTGCGCAGCGCATAGCCCATCTGCCGCGGCGTCAGGCCAAGCAGCCGGGCCGCTTTTGCCTGCACCCATCCGGCCCGCTCCATGGCATCCACCAACCGCTCGCGCTCGCTGAAGTCGCCTTCGCTTGCATCCTCTCCGGACGTCCCCTCGTCCGTCTCCCCATTGTCCGGCGCAGCTGCGGCACGCTCTGTCTCAGCCGACTCCGCCACTGGATGAGACCTGCTGCCTTCGCTCGTGGCCCGCGACCTGCTCATCGACCTGCCCATCGCCGTCGATCTGCTCTTGCTGCTCAGTTCGAAGTCCTCCGCCTGCAACACGGGGTTCTTGGTCAGTGCCGCGGTGCGCCGCACGCAGCTCTCCAGCTCGCGCACGTTGCCGGGAAACTCGCACGCCGTCAGAGCCTCCATGGCCCGCGGCGAGATGCTCAGCGAGACCCCATGCTCCTTGTTGAAGCGCTTCACAAACTCGCGAGCCAGCAGCGGTATGTCCTCCCGCCGCTCGCGCAGAGCCGGAAGAAAGATCGGCACCACGCTGATGCGATAGTAAAGGTCCGATCGGAAGTCGCCCGAGATCACCGCCGCCTCCAGGTTCCGGTTGGTCGCCGTCACCAGCCGCACATCCACCTTGATGGTGTGGTTGCCGCCCACGCGCTCGAACTCCCCCTCCTGCAGCACCCGCAGCAGCTTGGCCTGGAATGTCGTCGATATCTCGCCAATCTCATCCAGAAACAGCGTGCCGCCGTCGGCCATCTCGAAGCGTCCCTTGCGCATTCCGATGGCCCCGGTGAACGCTCCCTTATCGTGCCCAAACAGCTCCGACTCCAACACCGACTCCGACAGTGCCGCGCAGTTCAACCGTATATAAGGCATCTCCTTGCGCGGAGAGTACTCATGGATCGCGCGCGCAAACAGCTCCTTGCCCGTCCCTGATTCGCCGCACAGCAGCACCGGCAGGTTGCATCGCGCCACCAACTGCACCTTCTCCGTCACCTCGAGGATCGCCGCGCTCTTGCCAATGATCCACGAGATACCCTCATGCTTCGCCGCGTTCTTCTGTTCCAGCTCCTGCTCCAGCCGGTTGCGTTCTTCCATCAACCGCTCGCGGTCCCGCTCCACCATGGTCTGCAGCGCCACCGTCTGCCCCACCAGGTTGGCAATCATCGTCAGGTAGCGAACATCTTCGTCCAGGGTGCCAGGAGAAGACTGGCTCCCCACCCGCTCGATCGTGATCGTCCCGATGGTGCGGCTCTCGCCCTTGATCGGCACGCCCACGAACGACCGCAACACCGCCGCATCCTCGGCCTTCAGCTCGCTCCACTGGGCGAACAGCGGGCTGCGCGCCACATCGCGCACCACAAGCGGCATTCCCGAGACCACAATCTGCCCCACTGCCTGCTCCGGCAGCCGTTCAAAGTGCTCTCGCGCCTCTGCTTCGCTCCTGCCCGCGCCCACCACGGTCGTAGTCCGGTCCTCTTCGTCCAGCAGCGCGATCAGTCCGCCGCTCATGTCCATAAAGCTATGCAGCAGGTTCACCACGCCAGCCAGCGCCGTCTCTAGCCGCGCAGGCCGCGTCAGCACCTTCGATATCTCGTAGATGCCCATCAACGCTGCGTGCGTGCGCACCGACGCCGGCTCAATCGCATTGGGTCGCGTGGTGGACTCGGTTTCGATCAACACATGCCCCTTCTCTCGATTCGCGCGCAAAACGTGCGCAATGTACCGGTACGCCAAGCCTGCTGTAGCTAGTCTAGTGTTTCCCTCAGTTTAATAGCATTCGATCTGCGCGTCCGGCGCATCCCGCAACTAG
>DAIRTY010000022.1:0-14960 GCA_036803645.1 Acidobacteriaceae bacterium
AGCCACGCGGCTTCGAAGTCCTTGCGACCGAGCAGCGGGACGAGCTCGAACATGACCTCGCCGCCGCCCTGGATGGTGGCAAGGTTGTAGTTGGCGGGTACAAGGGCGTGCGTCTGGTCCTGCGCCTGGGGGTTGGGGATTGCGGTGAGCTTGCCGGTGGCGGGGTCGAATCCGACGGTGGCGGCCAGCGCCTTCGAGTTGGCCTCGGGCTTGCCGGTCTCCAGTCCATACGGCATGGCGAGGATGGAATCGACGCCTGCGAGAATCAAGTCGTGCCAGTGCTTATCGCCGGTGCGTTCCCACTCGGCCATCCAGTTGCCGGCGAGGGAGAACCAGTCGGGGCCGATGCGGATGCGTACGGGCGGCTCGCCGGGCATTTTGGGCTCGGCCTCGCGCATGGGGTCGAAGTTGGCGACAGAGAGCGGCGCGAATTCGGCGGACTCGCGGATGATGTCTCCGGTGCGCTCGTCGGTGGTGAGGTAGTAGAAGGGACGCCAGTGCGCGGCCTGGCTGATGCGGGCTTCCTTGGCGCCGTCGCCCCACTTGACGACGTTGTGGCGGGAGCCGAGTCCGCGCATGGGGCCGAGGTGGTAGGTGTCGGTCTCGCTGGTGTTGCGCGCGTGGGCTTCGGCGAGACGGAAGAGGTCGGCGCGGCCGCTGCGCAGGTAGCTGTACCAGAGCCAGAGGGGTGCGCCGAGTTCGGTGTTGTCCCAGGCGTGGCCTCCCCAGTCGTAGTGCCAGACGTGGCGCGCCGCGGAGTAGGAGTGGATGAAGTCGCCGAACTGCCAGAAGCCGTACCAGGCGCGGTCGTCGACCTGGCGCTGGTAGAAGGCGAGTATGGAGTCGAGGCCGTCCTCGATGGACTTCTTGAAGGCGGTGGAGCGGTCGGGCAGGCTCCAGACGCCGAAGACTCCGGTGGAGTGGATGTACTCCGGCGTGGCGGCGAGCAGCGGGAGTTGCGCTCCGGCGGCAGCCATGGCTACGGTGTCCGGCTTGGCGGGAAAGGCGGCGGAAGCGAAGAGAGTGAGTTCGCTGGTGCGCGCGACACCGTAGGCAGTCGAGAGGCCGGGCTGCGCGTCTTCGTATGCGGCGTCGAGTCCGTGGCCGTGGGTGTCGTAGAAGCGCATGTCCATCTCGGGTGCGTCGGGCGACCATAGCCAGGCGACGAGCTTCGCAGTGGGGCTGGCGGCTTGCTGGACCTCGAGCGCGGCGGGGAACGACTGCCAGAAGTTCTTGATGCTGACGGCGAGGCCACCGCCGAGGTCGCCGGCGTATGCGAGGCCGGGAGCGCGGGTGCCAGAGTTGGAGTAGACCCAGGTACTCTCGGGGCCGGTGCGCTTGACGATGGTGAAACCGTCGGGATTGGGCTGGATGAGCTTGAAGTCGTTCCAGATGGCGTTCTTGGCAAAGACCGGGCTGCCGGTGAAGGGCTGGCCCGATTCCTGCGCGACGCTGCCTCCGCCGGGTTGCAGCGGTTCAGACCAGAGGCCGCCGTCGGCACCGGCGAAGCGGACGGTGCGGTTCATGGGCTGGTCGCGCATGGGGACGTCGATCTGGAGGCCGAGGCCGCGGACGAAGTCCTTCTCCTGGTTGCCATCGAAGACGATGGTGTGGACGATGCGGATGGAGGTCTGGCCACTGAAGAAGTAGAGGCGCACGGTGAAGGGGAGCCACTCGCGCTTGGATGTAGTGCCGCGATGCATGCCTTCGATCTTGACCACGGCGCGGACTGGACCGGACTGCTCGACGGTGACGTGCTTCACTTCGCTGAGGTAGCGTTCGCGGCGCGGGGAATCTTCCGGGTTGTTGACCGGGCCGCTCTGCAGAACGCAGACGAGCTGGCTGGCACCGGCGATATTCTTTCCGCCCAGACTCATCGACTCGATGATGTACGGGCCGCTGAGGGGGATGGAGCACTGGAGCGCGCCAGTGTCCACGGTGACAGAATTCCTGCCGGTCTTGACGCTGAGAGTGCCGGCGGAGGCGGAGGCTGCGCCGGTGGAGAGTGAGGCGGGACCCCGGAATCCGGCAGGCAGGACCGTGGCGAAACCGCTCCACTTGATGGAGCCGTCGGGCCAGTAGGCGAGCGGCCAGCTCTGCACGGGCAAGTTGCTGCCCTGCGCGCTCAGGCTGAAACTTGAGCCGCGTTCAACGGTGCCCTGCGCCCAGGGCACTCCCCAACTGATGCCGGTGGGCAGAGTGGGCGGCTGATTGCCAAGCAGGGAAAGCGGGACGCTACGCGGGGCGGAGAGCGCCGGCGCAACCGATGCTTGAGCAGGGACCGCAGCGGCGAAGAGGCTGCCCGGTGCAAGCGTGGAGGTGGAGATGGCGGCGCCGGCGAGTGCGGCATCCATCAAAAATTCCCGGCGAGTTGTCTGGTTCACGGAGGATCTCCCTGCGGAAGCAACGATATTTGAACGGGCTTGCTATTGATCGTCCATTATCAGCTTATGGGGAAGGGCTGTGAAGCTACGAGCGTATTCGTGGGCCGGGTTCTCGGCCACAGGACGCCACGCATGACACAACATTATGCGGCGCACCTGTCGCCGGGACACATGACCGCTGAGGGGGCAACAAATTGGATTGGGTATCTACCGGCGCACTGCCCAGACCGGTGTAGACCGGCGTTGCCACGGTTGGGGGCTGCGTACCTGCGCGTTAGTCCCCGTAGCGTCACCGTTTTTGATGGCAGCCTCAAACTAGCTTCTAAGTTGTTGATTCTTTGGTGTCCCCAACGGGACTCGAACCCGTGTTACCGCCGTGAAAGGGCGGTGTCCTAACCACTGAACGATGGGGACCAGAGCCGGATTCCAGCTAGAATCGCGCTCCAACCCAACCTCAACGCTACCAACATCGAGGACGCGAGTCAAAGCAGTCGCGGCCGATGGAGGGAGGCAGTTTGGGGAGGAAGTGCGGGGGATGATCGTCCAGGAAATCCACGGCATGGTTGCGCGTAGGATGTTTCGAGGGGACAGACCGAAGTTATACCCCGATCTTTCACCCCATCGAGCAGACTCGCTGGCTGGGAACTTTGAATATTTCTGAAAACCGCAAAGGCACTCGCATCATGAATTCTTCCGCACCTGGTCGCAATGAATCTGGTCGCAATGAATCTGACCGCAATGAATCTGGCCGTAACGAAGTGGGCCGCATCGAAGTGATCGTCGGGCCGATGTTCTCCGGCAAGAGCGAGGAGCTGATTCGCCGCCTGAAGCGTGCCCGCATCGCGCGCCAGCGGGTGGCCTGCTTCAAGCCGGACATCGACCTGCGCTATCACCGCACGGCGATCGCCTCGCACAGCGCGCAGACCCATGAGGCAATGACGGTGGCCAACGTGGCACGGCTGCGCGAGGCGATCTACGGGCAACTCCCCGAGGTTGAGGTGATCGGCATCGACGAGGCGCAGTTCTTCGACCAGTCGATTGTGCATCTGGTGGGCGAGTTGGTACACATGGGCAAGCGGATTCTGATCGCCGGGCTGGACACGACGTTTACGGGCGAGCCATTTGGGCCGATTCCGGCGCTGATGGCGATCTCCGACGAGGTGACCAAGCTGTCGGCGGTGTGCATTGTGTGCGGCGCGCCGGCCATCCACACGCAGCGGCTGGGGGCGAGCCGCGAGCTGGTGGTGGTGGGCGCGGCCGGAGTGTACGAGGCGCGCTGCCGGGCCTGCTTCCGTCCCTACCTGAACGCGCCGGAGAACGAGCAGATGGAGCTGCCCGACGCGGAGCAACTGCCCGTCGCGCCGTAGCAGCGCGAGTGCGATATTTTTCGTCTCTGCGCCGCGCATCTGCATCGAAACAGCAGGAGGAATTGCCATGCGCCTTATGCGTCCCGTCCTTGCCGTCTCCGTCTCCGCTTTCTGCCTTCTCGCATTCACCCACTACACCGGACTCGTCCATGCCCAGGCTGCGAGCCATCCGGCGTACAAACACACTCTGGTTGTTCCCATCAAGACATCCAGCGGCCAGGACGCCGGGAGCGCGGCGTTCAAGGAGAGCAAGGACGGCAAGCAGCTCTCCATCACGGTGAAGCTGAAGAACATTCCCTTTGGCGAACACGCCGTCCACATCCACCAGAACCCGATGTGCGATGCGCCCGACTTCAAGGGTGCGGGCGGTCACTTCAACCCCGACGCGAAGCAGCATGGCATGGACAACCCGATGGGACACCATGCGGGCGACATGCCGAAGAACATCTCCATCGGCGAGAAGCATACGGGCGAGATCACCTACAAGGTTGACTACCTGACGCTGGAGCCGGGCGCGCCGACTTCGGTGCTGGGGCGGTCGATCATGGTGCATGAGAAGGCCGACGACATGATGACCGATCCGACGGGAAACGCGGGCAACCGGATTGCATGCGGAGTGATTCCGGCACCGGCGATGTAATGGCGAGAAACGCGGTAAGGTAAGACGCCTGCTTGCAATCACACACGGAACGAATCTGTGCGACAATTCGTATCGGATCGCATGGGAGTTCTCGCATATGCCGCTTCATTCGCGTAGTTGGTTTGGACTTGCCCTCATTGTTGGACTCTTCCTCGGTGCCGGTGCGGCGATTGCGCAGACGGCCCCCACCGCGCAGACTGCTCCTGCTGCACAGGCAGCGGCGAGCAGTGCTGCTCCGGCGGCGAGCGCCCTTACGTTCGATGTGGCTTCGGTGCGGCCATCGGCTCCGCTGGACATGGCGAAGGTGATGGCGGATATGCAGGCGGGCAAGATGCCGAACGTGGGCATGCACGTGAATGGATTGCGGGCCGAGTACAACTACCTGACGCTGAAAGATCTGATCACCGTCGCGTACAAGGTGAAGACGTACCAGATCACCGGGCCGGACTGGCTCGGCGGCCAGCACTTCGGGATCGTAGCGAATATGCCGGAAGGGTCGTCCAAGGATGATGCGCCAAAGATGCTACAGGCGCTGCTGGAAGAGCGCTTCAAGTTGAAGGTGCATCGCGAAACGCAGCAGCACCCGGTGCTGGCGCTGGTGGTGGCGAAGGGCGGGCCAAAGATGAAGGAGTCGCCCGGGGACGCGCCGCCGCTGAACGACGACGAGCCTTTGAAGCCGGGCGAGATGAAAATAGACACTCCGGATGGGCCGGCGCGCATGACCCTGGACATGAAGAACGGCGGCGCGACCATGAACATGGGAACCAAGGGAATTATCACGTACAGCATGAATTCCCAGACCATGACGCTGCATCTGACATCGAGCAAGACGACCATGGCGGCACTGGCGGATATGCTGACGCAGATGATGATGCAGATGGGCGGGGCCGGCGGGAGCGGACGGCAGGTGCTGGACATGACCGGACTGAAAGGGAACTACGAGATCGCGTTGGATTTCTCGCTTGCGGACATGGTGGCGCAGGCCCGCGCGCAGGCTGGAGGTGGGCCGGGCGGTCGCGGGGCTGCGAGTGGCGGCCCGGCACCTGAGGCGTCCGATCCGGGCGGCGGCGGCGCGACGATGTCCGACGCAGTGGAGAAGCTGGGGCTGAAGCTGGAATCGCGCAAGGCTCCGGTGGAGCAGCTTATTGTCGACCACGCCGAGAAGACTCCGACGGAGAACTGAGAGACAGGTTCGAGGTTCAAGGTTCGAGGAGCCGGGGGCGGCCCGGCTGGAACCAAGTGGAACGCGATTGCGTATAGATGCTGCATGGGCGTTCTGCGGATGGCAAACCCGAGCGCGAGCATCATTCCCCGTCCAATGCGGGCTGAGCGGCGCGCGGGCCTTCGAGGCGGTACACTTCTGCCATTGGCCGAAGCAACTCCGCAGCAATCTCCGCAGAACTCAACCCGGCCAAGACATGAGGCTAGCTTGCTACGCACGCCGGAACAGGAAGCCGCGCAGGAGGCACTTGGCAGGCTGGTGCGGCGGTGCGTGGCGGGCGATCCCCAGGCATGGCAGGAGCTGGTGGTCTCGCAGCACAGGCGGATCTATGCGATCTGTTACCGGTTTACCGGGTCGGGGACGGACGCCGAAGACCTGACGCAGGAGGTCTTCCTGAAGCTGTACCGCAACCTGGCCAGATTCGACATGGAGCGGGGCAGCTTTCAGACGTGGATCACGACGCTGGCGCGCAATTTGCTGGTGGACCACTTTCGGCGGACGCGACTGGAGCGGGCTTCGGACTCGCTGGACGCGAGTTTTTCGGGCGACGACGAAGGCGCGACGTTGGGCGACCGGCTGGCCGATATGCGGCCCTCGCAGGAGACGCAGGCGGCGGGGATGGAGTTGCGGGTGAGAATTCAGCAGGCGCTGGCGCAACTGTCGCCGGAGCTGCGCGAGGCGGTGGTCCTGCGCGACCTGGAAGATATGGACTACAAGGAGATTGCGCAGGTGCTGCGCATCCCCGAAGGCACGGTGAAGAGCCGGATCAGCCGGGGACGCGGGGAACTTGCAGGGCTTTTGCATCGTATAGAAGGGCAGGTGGTCTAAGTGGCAGACGCGAGACAATTCGGCAGCCCGAAGATTTTGCGGTTCGGGGAGAAGGCAGCCGGCAACCGGGCGGGCGATGGTGGGCAGTGCGCCGAGTGCGAGGCCCGGCTGGCCGACGCGCTGGATGGGGCGCTAACCGCTGACCAGCAGGAACGCTTCGATGCGCATGTGGCCGAGTGCGGGCCGTGCAGCCAGATACTGGCCGACGCGCGGCGCGGTGCCGCATGGCTGGAGATGCTGCACACGCCACGGCCAGAGCCTCCGGTGGAGCTGCTGGAACGGATTCTGGCCGAGACCAGCGGGGCCGAAGGCTACGCAGGCCGGGTGGTTTCCGAACACGCGGGAGCAGCGGGCGCGACGCTGGGCCGGTCGCCGCTGTTTGGCGGCGTGGCTGCCGTGGCGCCGGGCTACGGCGTGCCCGCATCGGCGGCGAGCTACGGCAACGTGGTTCCCTTCCGCCAGCGCGTGGCCTCCACGATGCGGCGAAGCTCGTTTGGGCAGATTGTGTTTCAGCCGCGCTTTGCCATGACCGCCGCGATGGCTTTCTTCTCCATCGCGCTGACCATGAACCTGACCGGCGTGCGCCTGCTGGACCTGCGGGCGAGCGACCTGCGGCCAAGCAGCCTGAAGCGCGACTATCATGACGCGAACGCGCGCGTGGTGCGGTATTACGAAGGGCTGCGCGTGGTCTACGAGCTGGAGTCGCGGGTACACGATTTTGAAGGCGCCACGGAGAACGACCTTCCCGCGGGGAGCCAGAGCGTGCCATCGAATTCCGGCCAGCCCGGGGTGCAAGCGCCATCGGCGCAGCCGGGTTCGGGGGGCCAGAAGGCCGCTCCTCCGGCTGACAGAACGCAGCCCGAGCGCAAGATGCCCGCCGCCAACCCCGGCACCAGCCGTAGCGAAGACCTCAACCCAAGCCGCCGCCTGGTCGCCGCAAGTCGATCCGGCAGAGGCTTCGGCAACCCGATTCACGCACACATAGAAAGGGGCATGGCATGAACTGCGCAAACCATCCCGAACGTGAACAAGCCGCCTTCTGCCAGCACTGCGGCAAGCCGGTCTGCAGCGAATGCGTCCGCAATGTTGGAAGCTCAATCTTCTGCGAACCCTGCCTGACGGCGCGCGTGGGGGCGACTGCTCCGCCGCCTGTATACAGCTACACCGGCCCTGCGGGCTACCCGACTGCCGGACCATCCGCCGGCGCGGGCGAGCCCAGCCCCGGACTGGCCGCGCTGCTGGGGTTTATTCCCGGCGTGGGCGCGATGTACAACGGGCAGTACGCCAAGGGGATCGTGCACCTGATGGTCTTTGCGGTGCTGGTGTCGCTGGCCCACGACGCCAATGGAATCTTTGGCCTCTTTATCGCGGGCTGGATCTGCTACATGGTGATCGAGGCGCACCACACGGCGTGCGCTCGGCGCGATGGGACTCCGCTGCCCAATCCGTTTGGACTGAACGACCTCTCGGAGCGGCTGGGCTTCGGCAAGGCGTGGCCGGGCAGCGCGCCGAACGCGACTGTGTATCCAGCCGCGACAGGCCCCGATCCCGCGGCGCAGCCCACGGGCGGTGCAGCGGCAACCACCCCGCAGGAACCTTACGCGGCTCCATATGCTTCGCCTGTGAATCCCTACGCGCCAGGCTTTATTCCTCCGCCAGCCAAGCCCTACGCGCCGCCGTACAGCTATCCTTATCTTCCGCCCGATCCTCCGGTTATACCCGTGCCTCCCTACGCCGATGTCAACGTTCCCTACTACCGTCGCTTCCCTTCCGCGGCGATCTGGCTGATCGTGTTCGGCCTGATCTTTCTGGTGGGCGACAATGGCTTCTTCCACTTCTTTCACCGTCCTGTCTTCTGGCCGATTCTTCTGATCGGCGTCGGGGTATGGATCTTCGTGCATAAGATGATCTGCACCGGGCATGGGTTGGAGAACGACGGCAGCGCGTACTATCAGTGGCGCTTCGGGCGCGCCATCCAGAACTCGATCTGGGTGATTCTGACCGGCTTGATCTGGCTGCTGGATGTTCTCGGCATCCTCTCCTGGGGCCGCAGTTGGCCGCTGTTCGTGATTGCGGCGGGCGTGATGCTGTTGTTCAAGCGCACCCGGTTCGGTGGTTCCTGCGCCTATCCGTACGGAGCCAGTCCCGGCCAGCCGGGTAGCGCACCGGCCACGCCGCCAGTTCCCGGCAGTGAAGCTGCGCCCGGCGAGCCTGCGCAGGATTCCACGGGCAGCGACTCCGGCAACGGCGCGCATAACGATCGGGAAGGAAGGTAAATCATGGCGAGCTATCCTCCACCACCGCCTCCTCCGCCTCCCGGCTACGATCCACGGGCGCAGCGGCGGTTCTACCGCGACCAGTTGCGCGCCCAGGTGCGCGCGCAGCGTGAGGCGGCCCGCGCACGGAGCTACCAGGTCCGCGCCCAGATGCGGGGCATGCGCCGCGGCTCCGTTCTCAGCCCCATCCTGCTGATCGCCATCGGCGTTGTCTTTCTGCTGATTGAGACCAGCCGTCTCGATCTCAGTCGCTTCTGGGGCTGGTATGGCCATTGGTGGCCGCTGCTGCTGGTTGGCACCGGCATTATTCTGCTGGCCGAGTGGACCTTCGACCAGGTCCACATGCGCGATCTCCAGCGACCGTCCTACCGCCGCTCCGTCGGCTTCGGTGTCTTCCTCATGCTGTTCTTCCTCGTCATCGCCGGCGTCGTAGCCAGCAATGTCCGCGACTATCCCTCCGGCTACAGCAAGTTGTTTCCCGGCTGGCACTTCGATCGGGAGTCGTTTGACGAACTCTTCGGCGACAGGCACGAGAGCGACCAGACGCTGGACCTCGCCTTCCCGTCCGGCGGCTCGCTTGCCGTGGTGAACCCGCGCGGCGATGTGACGATCGATGGCACCAGCGAGGACGGACGGATCCACATCTCCGAGCACAAGCAGGTCTACGCCCGCACGGACCCCGACGCCGACAGCAAGGCGCAGCAGCTAAGTCCTGCCGTCGTCAGCGAAGGCTCAGCGGTCTCCATCAACATTGCCGCGCTGGATGGCGCGCGCGCCGACCTGGTGCTCACGGTGCCCGCGGCGGCGGCAATCCGCGTCACTGCCAACCGCGGCGATATCCACGTCGCCTCCATCAAAGCGCCCGTCGCCGCCACGGCGAACCGGGGCGACATTGAACTGTCGGCGATCAGCGGCGCGGCTACGGCGCACATCAACAGCGGAGGGTCTTCCATCTCCGCGCACAGCATGGGATCGGGCATTGCCATTGAGGGGCACGCGCAGGATGTCACGCTCTCCGACATCGCCGGCGCCGTCTCCATCACCGGCGAGTTCTTCGGCACCACCCACCTGGAGCACATCAATGGGACAATCCACTTCCACACCAGCCGCACCGACTTTCAGGTTGCGCGGCTGGACGGCGAAGCGGAGATCACCCCACGCTCCGACCTCTCCGCAGACCAGGCTGTGGGGCCGCTTGTGCTGACCACCAGCAACCGCAATATCAGCCTCGACCGCATCAGCGGCGCCGTCGCCGTCACCGATCGCAATGGGACGATCGACCTGACGGCCGCTCCTCCGCTGGGCACAATCGACCTGGAAGACCGCAACGGCTCGGTGAAGCTGATCCTGCCCGAGCACGCAGGCTTCTCCGTCCAGGCCAATACCACCAATGGGAAGATCTATACGGACTTTCCACTCCCCACCTCGGGCAGCGAAAGCCACAAGAACATCAGCGGATCGGTGGGCGCAGGCGGGCCGATGGTCCACATCACAACCACCAACGGCGACCTCTCCATCGACAAGGGAACGGTCTCGCCTCTGCCGCCGCTGCCCCCTCCTCCACCCAAACTGACGCTCGCTCCAGCCCCGCCTCCGCACGCGCCGCATGTTGGCACGGGCAAGGGTGCGGCTCCGCCCGCGCCGTAAAAGGCTGCGGAAGAGTTCACTTATTGCACGCGAAGATTCCCTCAGCGGCCAAAGCCGCGTTGCAATCGGGTGATCTATGGCGCGACTAAAGTCGCGCCCCTTCAAAACAAGGATTGACTCAGAGATTCTCTAGTGGGAGATACGGTGGGGGGACGGGGGTGAGGCGGTCTGGCTCCAGGTTTGCGGGCCTCCCCAGGCGCGGGTTGCGGTGAGGTCGATGTGGATGGGGACGGCGGCGGGGGCGGGCTTCTGGGGCTGAGAGGGACTGACGGCGGCGGCGGCGGGTTGAAGGAGCTGCCGGAGGCCGTCGCCGAGCTGGGGAATGGCGTCGCCGAGGGCGAGCAGGCGGTCGAGCAGGACGGAGCCGGCGAGGTGAAGGGTGTAGCCGGAGGCGTCGAGGTGGCCTTCCAGAGTCGCGGACTGCTTGCCACCGAGCGGAAGGGAGATGGGGAGGAGGTCGAAGCTGGTTGCGCTGGCTGAGGGCGCGGGCGGATGAGGGCCACGGTGGCGCGGGGAACGGGCTGCGGGAGGCGGTGTGGATTGGAGCAGGAGATCGCCCAGCGGAATGGATCGATGGTTAAGTGGGTCAATCTCCAAGGACTCGTTGGAAAACTCAAGTTCGCCGGTGAGAGCTGGCTGGGCCGGAAGTGTTGCTGTCGACTCTCGCCCATTCCTCGAACGCGGAATGGATGGGACTCCCGCTGTCTTTGAATCTGGCTGGAGTTGGTCCGGCGTTCCCCATGCAATGTTACCGGCGAGGATTCCAGAGCCAGTGAGACCTGTGGGCGGATGAGGGGTGGCGACGCTGAGCCAGTCGATGAGGGTGGAAGCGGGCAGCGCGGGGAGGGTGAGCGTGGCGGAGGCGGAGGACGGCTGGAGGACGTCGGGGAGGTTGGCGGTGAGGATGAGAGTGCTGGAGTTGGAGGAAGTGGCTGGGGGCCAGTGGCACTCGATATTGGACAAGGTGTGGAAAAAATTCAGTGCGATGGCGTGGCAGCCTGCCTCGATGGAGAGCAGGCTGGGGGGCACGAAGTCCGCGCGACGTGCGTTGCTGAGTTGGAAGTCGGTTTCGACGGTGTTGCGGCCGAGGGTTCCGAGGAGGTTGAAGGTGAGGGAGAGCACGCCGCGCAGGCCTGCGTCGTCGGCGATCAGGAGCCGGCTGAGACCTCCGAGCTGGACCTCCTGCCAGGAGCCGTGGAGGTCGATGGGGAGGTTTTCCAGCGAGGCGGAGGGGGCGTCGGAGGAGGTGCTGGCTGCGCCTGCGTCCGGTGCGCCGAGAGTGGCTTCGACGCGCAGGGTGCCAGTGTCCGCGGGGCTGGTGTCGGTCCGTACGGGATGAGCTTCCAGGCGGAGTCGCCATTGGTGCGGCTGGGGCAGCCAGAGGGCGAAATCGGCTTCGGTCAGCGATAAGGGGGTCTTCTCCTGGTCGAGCTTGAGGTTGAGGCGCGCGCCGCTGGCCTCGATGTAGGGGAAGCGGGGCGCGGGGCCGGCGAAGCGCTGGGCGGTGGGCGCGGCCTGGTTGCGGGAGGCTTGAAGGAGAAGTCCCTCGATGTTCCATTGGCCGTTGGCGGAGCGCACCAGGTTGACGCTGGGGTCGGTGAGAGCGATGCGGGAGAACTCGACGTGCGGGCTCCAGAGTGAGCTGAGGCGGAGGTTGGCGCTTACCTGGCTGGCACGCAGGGTCGGCTCGGAACCGAAGGCGGGGTCCTCGTCGACAACAAAGTTCCGCAGCGTGAAACCTGGGATGGGAAGCAGGTTGAGGGTGATGTTGTCGAAGTGGACCGGACGGCCGAGCGAGGCACTGATGTTGCGCGCGACGCGGCGTTGCAGACGGCTGACGTTGATGTAAGGAGGCAGAAGCGCGAGCAGCAAAAGCGCGAGGACGGCGGCAACCGCGATGGCGATGCGGCGGCGGCGGGAGGTGTCGGGATGCGCTGCTATCTGTGATTCACTCATTTCCTGCCCTGTGCCCCTGGACCCGTTCCTGTTTGCTGGATCGCTGCGCGGAGAATGGGAATGAATTGCGTGGTATCTTCAAGACCTTCCGCGCCGGATACAACCTGGTAATTATTACGCGATACCACGACGATGGTTGGCGTGTGCGTGACGTTGAGGCGCAGGCCGAGATCGAAATCGGCCTGCACCCTGGCGGCGAGCGCGCTGGTGGGGTCGATGACGGAGGGCATCTTCTGCCCATGTTGCTGAAGCCAGCGCTGGGCGAACTTGTGAAGATCGTCCTTGTTGGAGATCGCCGCTTGTGCGGAAAAAACGGCGCTGCGGAAATCGTCGGCGAGCTTCGGGCTGATCTTCTCCTCCATGTAACGCGCGTAGACTGCTCCCTCGAAGGTCCAGATGTGACCCGGGATGGGAAAGTCATGGCGCAGCAGCGGGACATGGAACTGCTCGGCGGCCTGGCTCTCCAGCGGATGGGCGCGAGCGCAGGCGGGACAACCCAGGTCCTCAAAGACGATGATTGCGACCTTGCTGCCGGCGGGCGGGCGCAGGATTGTGGTGTCGCGGAAGTCGTCGTGCGTAGCTGCGCCGAGGAACTGGGCGTGCAGCGCGGGCGCGGCGAAGGCGATTGCGACTACAAAAAACGCGATGAGGAACAACCTGCGCATTAATGTGGCTCCCTGACGCCATGGACCGGAGTTTTGCGAATCACGATCATCCGCCATGTTTGTGTTGTACGTCAGCCTTTAACTAGTGGGTATAGCAGTCGCCAAAAGAGAGAATAGGGGTGTGCGACAAACAGGATGTATCCCGGTATCTCCTGCCTCTGAGCATCGGGAGATTTCGATTTTGACTGCGCCCGATCCTCTACTACTCCTTTCAAGAGTAAATCTTGCGTGCTGACGAAGGCCAGGCATCCACAACGCCAATATGGAGAAGTGAGACGAACTGAAACCCATATGTGTGCTGGTGCAACATCTGGAAGTCTGAACTCAATCTCTCCAACAGAATCGGTAGTTCGATGTAAAGAAGAGTCGTCAACAGCTGGAGCCGCTTGGCTCTTGTCATAGAGCAAGGAAATCAAGACTTGTTGGTTTTGTAGCGGTCGACCGTTGCTCCCATCTAACACGCGCACTTTAAATGATTGAGCAGCGCTAATAGTTGTTATCCCGAATAACAAAATCAAGCCAACACGCGCCATTTCCAAACACTTCATACATCCTCTCTATCTGGTATTCACCTTTTATAGCAGTTCCAGGGAATCCCCATGCGAGGCTTTCGGCCTAGCGGACGATGTGGAAGGTTCGGGCCCAGCGGGTCTCGGAGATGAAGTGGGTGAGGATGTGGCCCATGAAACTGAGGCTGTCCGAGAAGGAAGTCTTGAGAATCTGGTCGGCGGGGGTCAGGAAGGACCAGTAGACGAACATGGGGCGACCGACGATGTTCTCGCGCGGGACGAAGCCCCAGTAGCGGCCGTCGAGCGACTCGGTGCGGTTGTCGCCCATGGCGAAGACGCTGCCGGGAGGGACGACGAGGTCGCCGTCGACGATGTGGTTGGGCAGGTCGAGCGCCCACAGGGAGGCGTTGTTGAGGCTGGCCTGCTCCTCGATGCCGGAAAGGTCGGCGGGGAAGTCGTCGCGGTAAGGGATGTAGGCGTCACTGGGATCGCCGTCGTCGCGGGGCATGCCGGCGTAAGGCTCGTTCTGGGCGACTCCGTTGAGGTATACGATGCCGTCGCGCAGATGGATGCGGTCGCCGGGAATGCCGATGCAGCGCTTGACCAGGTAGAGGTCGGGGCTCTCGGGGTGCGGCTTGAGGAAGACGATGATGTCGCCGCGGCGGACGTCGCGGTAGTGGACGAAGGGCGCCCAGTGCGATGGTGGCGCCAGCGAGATGCGATCGACCAGGACGTGGTCGCCGATCAGCAGCGTCTTCTCCATGGAGGCGGAGGGGATCACGAAGTTCTGGAAGATGAAGGTCATGACGAAGAGGCCGAGGGCGAGCACGGTGCAGATGGAGGCGAGGGATTCGAGCGCGGTCTCGTGGTCCTCCTGCTCGGGCGGCGCAGATGCGGTTGCGGGGGTGGTTGCGGGGGTGGTCTTTTCGTCGGGGGTAGTGGCTGCGATGTCGGTCAAGATTGGGTCTCCGCGCTCGGCGTGGGGTGCAGAGGATAGTGTATCGCCTTGGGCGAGTTGCGCGGGTTCTCCATAGGCTCACCCTTGTGGAGGCGCAGGCTTGCTGCTCCTTTTTGTGAGGCTCCGGATGGACGCACGGTGGACGACACGTTCGCCGGCTTGCATCAAACAGCGAAGTGCGGTATTGTTAATTGGCAAGTGAAGTTCTGCTTCGCACCTCGGCATCGGTTGGGCGGTAGGTACCGCAGGGCAGTAGGCAACCGCAGGGTGGTTCGGTCCGGATAGTTGAGAGACCTCGATCTGCCTGCTAAGGGACGACGGAGCGCAGTCCAAGCGTTTGATCGCGGTCGATGGCCAGCAGCAAGGTCAGACTGGATTCCAAACCCAAGCCACTGCATATGAATGGAAGTTCAGGGGCAAATGCGCCTGAATTGGAACAGAAGGAGCTGAGTGCTCCGCGTCCGCTTGGCGGGCGTCTGGTTATTTTTGATCTTTGCGCTGTGCGAAC
>DAIRTY010000023.1:0-14537 GCA_036803645.1 Acidobacteriaceae bacterium
GAGCTGGATGCGATCCCGCTGGCGGAACTGCAGGGGTTGAGCGCGGCGTTTGGCGAAGATTTTTTTGCAGCGATTGCCCTGGAGGCCACGCTGGATTGCCACGATGTGGTTGGCGGCACGGCGCGCTCGCGGGTGCGTGCGGCCCTGGTTGAGGCGCGCGAACGGCTGAGTCCGGTCGCAGTGACGCAACTCTGAGAAGATAGAGAGAGGAGATTCAACCAATTTGAGTACCTCGTCCCTGATGGCCGCCAGTGAATCGACCGCATCCACACGCGCGCGTGCGGGTGGTGCGATGGTGCGTCAGGCCAAGCTACAGGACGCGGTCAACATCTTCGAGCTGGTCAATTCACTCTCTGGCGATGGAACTCTGCTGCGCCGCAGCTACGCCGATATCTGCGAGAACGTGCGCGACTTCGCGGTTGCGGAGTCGGAGAGCGGCATCTTTCTGGGCTGCGGCGCGCTGCATCTGTATGGGCCGCACCTGGCCGAGGTTCGGTCGATTGTGGTCAAACCCGAGGCCAAGGGGCAGGGCGCGGGCGGGAGGATTCTGCGCGCGCTGCTGGAAGAGGCCGAGGAGCAGGGTGTGGCATCGGTGTGCATGTTCACTCGGATTCCCGACTTCTTCTTCCACTTCGGCTTCCGGCTGGCCGACCGGACGACGCTGCCGGACAAGATCTACAAGGACTGCCAGGCCTGTCCTCGGCTGTATGCGTGCGACGAGGTGGCGATGGTGCGCGGCCCACTGCCAAAAATCGCGGTGCTGGGGCCGACGCGGATCGCGCAGCCGGAGCTGGTGAAGCTACAGGTGGGCCACATTGCTCATACTGTTGAGGATGCATCCGAAGTGGCTGGCGCGATCGTGCCCAAGGACTCGACCGAGAGCTGAGCTGTGGACTGGTCTTGGGCCCGGATTTCCTGTGATTCCCTGTCTACAGGCTTGGTTGCGGCGTATTGCGACGCCGGGTTCCCATTAGCACAACTTTGCCTCCACAACCGGGTATAAATCCAAGTGGGTTTGTTTCGGTTGGAGTGTATCCTAAGGACATGCTCGCAGGGGGGTTCCAGTGTTTCGTCTAATCAAGTTGCGTTGGTTTCAGGCGTTTTTTGTATTTGCATTAGCTACTGTGTTTCTTGCGTTTGGGATGCGCGGGCAGACGGGATCCTCGGTGCCAGCGGCCGCTCCAGCAGCGGTGCCGGCGGCGCCGAATGGGACGCAGCCGGCGGCCACGACCGGGATTGCGACGATCCGTGCGCGCACCAACCTGGTGGTGGTGGATGTGGTGGTCACCGACTCGAAGAAGAACCCGATCCATGGGTTGCAGAAGTCGGATTTTACCCTGATGGAAGATGGCAAGCTGCAGGTGGTCCGGAACTTCGAGGAGCATACCGAAGTGCCTCTGTCGGCTACAGCCGTGGTTGCGCCGCCGAAGCTGCCTGACGGACTCTTCACCAACAAGTCGGCGGCACCGGCGAATGGACCGGTGAACGTGCTTCTGCTGGATTATCTGAATACGCCGTTGATCGCGCAGGCCAACGCGAAGAAGCAGTTGATCGATTTTCTGGACAAGGCTCCGGCGGGAACGCGCATTGCCATCTTCGGCCTGACGACGCACTTGTACATGCTGCAGGGGTTTACATCGGACATGGCGACATTGAAGGCCGCGATGACGGCGAAGAAGGGTACGGCGCAGGTCTCGGACATTCTGACGGACGCGGTCAACAGCGGGCCAATGGGCACGACTGCGTTCTCGGACGCTGCTGCGCAGTATGCCGATGTGACGCAGGCGATGCTCGACGATATGGCGCGAGTCGATGCACAGATTACATCGGAGGAGCAGAACAATCGGGCGTTGTATACGCTGAACGCGTTCGACCAACTGGCGCGGTATCTGGTGGGGATTCCCGGGCGGAAGAACGTGATCTGGTTTTCCTCCGGCTTTCCGCTGGATGTGGAACCCAACGTTGACGAGGCCGATCCGAACGATTCGGTGATACGCAACGACGATGCGGTGCGCAAGACGGACAACCTTCTGACGCGGGCGCAGGTTGCGGTATATCCGGTGGACGCGCGTGGGATACAGACGGACCCGACATTCAGTGTGACGAACATGGCTGCGACCTCTGCGGACAGCGGAGCGGCTGCCGCCACCGCCAGCACGGCTTTCATGACTCAGACGGCGCAGGAGCACGGGACGATGGAGGCCATGGCGGCGGACACCGGCGGCGAGGCCTTCTATAACACCAACGGGCTGACGCAGGCTGTGACCAAGGCGGTCCAGGAAGGCTCGAACTACTACACGCTGACGTATTCTCCGGTCAACCTGCAGTGGGATGAGCGGTTCCGGAGGATCAAGGTAAAGGTGGCTGAGCCGGGCGTGCAGCTTACATATCGCAATGGCTACTACGCCATCGATCCCAGCGACCGGAACCGGGTGGCCGCACAGGGGGCGGCTACAGCTCTGGTCCAGACGAACACGATGTCGGCGGCCATGATGCATGGCGGGCCGGACCCGGCGGAGATACTGTTCAAGGTGCGCGTGCGTCCGTCGAGCACGCCAGCTCAAGCGACAGTATTGCAGACCAACCAGTCCAATCCCGATCCGAAGGTGAAGATTGAGGGCCCGTTCAAGCAGTATGGAGTGGACCTGGTGCCGGATGCGCACGCGGTCACTTGCCGCGTGGGAACCGACGGCAACCGCCACTGCGTGCTGGAGATCTGGACCTTCGTTTACAACATCAATGGAGATAAGCTCATCACGGCGAGCAACCGCTTGTTCAGTCGGCTGACGCCAGAGCAGTACAACACGCTGCTGAGCGGAGGCATGGCGTTCCATCAGCAGATCAGTGTTCCGGTGAAGGGCCAGTACTATCTGCGCACCGCGATTCACGACATGGTTTCGGACAATGTTGGAGCGGTTGAGATCCCGATTGGCGCGGTAGCGCGGCTGGACCCGCTGAAGGAGGTCGCGGCAGCGCCTGCCGCTGCACCGGATGCGACCGGCACGCCCGCGGTCCCTGCCCCGGCTCCGGCAAATGCGGTCCCGGCCCCGGCGGGAGGGGGCACCACGCCGTAGTAAGCTCGACATAGCGTGTCTACCGCACTGAAGGAAATCTTTGAGCAGGAATATCGCGAGCTTCGCCCGCGCGCGCCGATGCCTGCGCTCGACATCCGCTTTTGCCGGTTCACGTCGTTGAATACGACGATCCGTCTGCGCGAGGGCAAGCTGCTGGTGCGGCTTTCGGACCTGCTGGAGTCTGCGCCGAAGCCGGTGCATCATGCGATTGCGCACATCCTGCTGGCCAAGCTATACAAGAAGCTGCCGATCGCGCGCGTTCATGCGAACTGCTATCGGCGGTATATCACTTCGGAGGCGGTGGCTCGCCAGGCGGAGCGGATACGGCAGACGCGGGGGCGGAAGACGATTCTGTCGGCCCAGGGGCGTTGCTACGATCTGGACGAGGTCTTCGAGAGCCTGAACTGGCGCTTTTTTCATGGGCTGCTGGGTCGGCCGCAACTGACGTGGAGCGCGCACCACGCGCGGCGGATGCTGGGCCACTACGACGCGGCGCACAACACAATCATGGTGAGCCTGGTCTTCGACCGGCCGGAGACGCCGCGCTGCGCGGTGGAGTATCTGCTGTACCACGAGATGCTGCATCTGAAGCATCCGGTGAAGGTGAAGGCGGGGCGGCGCTGCGTGCATTCCAAGGCGTTCCAGGCCGAGGAGAAGATGTTTCCTGAGCTGGAGGCGGCGAAGGCCTATCTGAAGCGGCTGTAGCGGGAGCAATGGCTTAACACCGATGGACAGCGATTGAACCGATCGGAAACAGGGAACTGACCGTGGATTCGATTCTTGCGATTGTGGTTTGTACGCGGGGCGGCGAGATTGTGTAAAAATTGCTGGCACTGTGAGGTCGCGTGAAACTCCGTTCTGTGTCTGCCTCTGTTCCTTCTATTGCTGCATCGTTCTTTCTTCTGATGAGTTGTGAGGCTGGCTTGGCGCAGGCTGCTTCGGCTGCACCACCTGCTGCTGCCCAAACTGCGGCGCAGGCTGCCACGCAGAGGCGTGCTCCGGAGGCTGCGGCGAGCGTGGCGGAGCCGGTGGAGGGACGGGCGCAGGGAGCGGGCGACGCGCTGACGCTGTGGTACAACTCGCCGTCGAAGGTGTGGACGGACGCGCTGGCGATCGGCAATGGGCGGCTGGGTGCGATGGTCTTCGGCGAGCCGCGGCACGAGCGGTTGCAGTTGAACGACATCACGGTGTGGAGCGGCGGACCGGAGCCGGACCAGAACCGGCCGGATGCGTCGAAGGCCCTGCCGGCGATTCGCAAGGCGCTGGCGGATCAGGATTGGGCGATGGCGACCAAGCTGGTTGGGCAGAACATGCTGGCGGGTGCGTATAACCCTTCGTACGAGACGCTGGGCGATCTGAACCTCGATTTTGCGCTGCCGGAGGGCGCGGTGACGGATTACTGGCGCTGGCTGGACATCGGACGGGCGGTTGCGGGCGTGGAGTTCAAGGCAGGTGGGGCGACCTATCGGCGGGAGTCGTTTGCGAGCCATCCGGATGGGGTGGTTGTGACGCGGATCTCATGCAGCAAGGCAGGCGCGGTGGGCTTTACGCTGCGGCTGTCGCGGGTGGCGAGTGCGAAGACGGTGGCCGTGGGCAACGACACGCTGGTGATGACGGGGACGACCGATCTGCCGGAGCGGCAGGCGCGCGGACGCACGGTGAAGGCCCTGGCCGGCAATGTGAGCTACGAGGCCCAGGTGCGGGTGAAGGCCAAAGGCGGGACGGTCAAGGTTGTCGATGGCGCGATTGTGGTGACGCGCGCGGACGAGGCTGTGGTGACGCTGGCCGCGGGGACTACTTACATTCTGGATTGGGACAAGGGCTATCGCGGAGTCGATCCTCATGCGGCGGTGACGCGGACTCTGGCGGCGGCAACGGCCAAGAGCTATGCGGCGCTGCTGGCGGCGCATGAGGCGGACTACAAAAAATTATTCGATCGCGTGAAGTTCTCTCTGCCGGATGTTGCGGCTTTATCGGAGACGACCGACCTGCGGATCAAGAACTACGGCGACGGCACGCGGGACCCGGAGCTTGCGGTGCTGTACTACCAGATGGGGCGGTATCTGCTGATCTCGTCGAGCAGGGAGGACAATCCGCTGCCGACGAATTCGCAGGGGATCTGGGGCGATGGTCTGGAGATGCCGTGGAAGGCGGACTACAAGGCGAATATCAACTACGAGATGTTCTATTGGCCGGCGGAGACGGCGAATTTATCGGAGCTGCATATGCCTGCGATCAGGCTGGACGCGAGCGTGGTGAAGCCGGGCGAGGCGACGGCGAAGGCGTACTACGACGCGCCGGGTTGGGCGCTGGCGTTCACCACCAATGCGTGGGGATGGACCGCTCCGGGCGACGGGATGCCCTATGGTGCGTTCTTCGGCGGCGGCGGATGGATGATGCAGGACCTGTGGGAGCATTACGCGTTCACGCGGGACAAGGTCTATCTGGCCAAATACTATCCGGTGATGAAGGGATCGGCGGAGTTCTACCTGAGCATCCTGCAGGAGGGGAAGGACGGGTTGCTGAGCACGTCGCCTTCGCTGTCGCCGGAGAATACGTTCAAGACGGATGCGGGCGTGCGGGGAAGCGTGACGGACAACACGGCGGTGGAACGGGAGATCGTCTGGGACCTGTTCACCAATGTGATTGCGGCGGAGAAGGTGCTAGGCGTGGACGCGGCTTTCCGCGCGAAGCTGGAGGCGGCGAAGGCGAAACTGCGGCCGCTGGAGATTGGCAAGGCGGGACAGCTCGAGGAGTGGGGACACGATTGGGACCTGAACGGCGACCTGCACCATCGGCATGTGTCGCATCTGTATGGGGCGTTTCCGGGGTGGGAGATATCGCCGCTGCGGACGCCGGAGCTGGCAAGCGCGGTGAAGAAGTCGCTGGAGATGCGCGGCGATGAATCGACCGGATGGAGCAACGCGTGGAAGATCAACCTGTGGGCGCATCTGCGCGATGGCGACCACGCGTTCAAGATTCTCGGCTCGCAGTTGCAGCTTGTGACGAGCGGCGGGACGAACTACACGAACGGCGGCGGGACGTATGGCAATATGTTCGACGCGCACCCGCCGTTCCAGATCGATGGGAACTTTGGGAGTACGTCGGGGATCGACGAGATGCTGTTGCAGTCGAGCGACCGGTATGAGGATAAGGCTGCGCCGAATGAGGACCGGTATACCATCGACTTGCTGCCGGCGGTGCCGAGTGTGTGGCGGACGGGGTCGATCCGTGGGCTGAGGGCGCGGGGCGGGTTCGAGGTGAGCGAGGAGTGGAAGGACGGGAAGCTGGTGTCGGCGCAGGTGAAGAGCGTGGGCGGGACGCGGGGACGGCTGCGCTACGACGGGAAGACGGCGGAGTTGGCGCTGCGGCCGGGGCAGAGCGTGCGGGTGACGGCGGGGGAGGGGAAGCTGGTGTTGACGCCGGTTCTGACACGACCGTAGAGCGCGGCCTGTGGTCAGGAAGAACAGACAACGGCAAGGACGGGAGCGTTGGGAGAAAGGGTCGGGCGGTTTGGGTGGGTGAGAGTTCATCGGGGTCCTTCGCGCTCGAAAGACGCGCTCAGGATGACAAGCGAAAGACAAGCAACGAATCACTCACGATGAACAACTGACAACGCTCAACTGACAACTGAGTTTAGACGTGGGCGTGCTTGGATCCGCCGGTGGCTTGGCGTTGTGAGGGGTGGTCGCTGGCGATGGCGCCGTCGTGGAGGGTGACGATGCGGTGGGCGTACTCGGCGATGTCTGGCTCGTGGGTGACGATGATGACGGTGTTGCCGATGGCGTGGAGGTGGTCGAAGAGGGCCATGATCTCGTCTCCGGTCTTGGAGTCGAGGTTCCCGGTGGGCTCGTCGGCGAGGATGATGGAGGGGTGGTTGACGAGGGCGCGGGCGATGGCGACGCGCTGGCGCTGGCCTCCGGAGAGCTCATTGGGCTTGTGGGTCATGCGCGCGCCGAGGCCGACGGACTCGAGGACGGCGGTAGCGCGGGTGATGCGCTCGGCGGAGGGGGTGCCGTTATATATGAGGGGCAGCTCAACATTGTGCAGGGCGGTGGCGCGGGCCAGGAGGTTGAAGGTCTGGAAGACGAAGCCGATCTCCTTGTTGCGGATGCGGGCAAGCTCGTCGTCGTTGAGCGAGGAGACGTCGTGTCCGTTGAGCCAGTAGCGGCCCTGGGTGGGCGAGTCGAGGCAGCCGATGAGGTTCATAAGGGTGGACTTGCCGGAGCCGGAGGGGCCCATGATGGCGACGTACTCGTTGTGGCGGATGCGGAGGTTGATGCCACAGAGGGCGTTGACCTGCTGCTCGCCCATCTCGTAGGTCTTCCATAGATTGCTGGTGACGATGACCTCGCCGGTGGCGGGGCCGTCGGCGTCGAGGAGGGTGGGGTCGGGTGCGGTTTCAAGGGGCATCGGGCGCTCCGGGTGGATCAGGATTTGCTGTCGTCGGCGGTGGTGACGGGAGTGGAGTTGTCGCGTTTGACCAGGGTGCCGCTCTTGAGGGCGCGCAGGATCTGATAGCGGCCGATGACGATCTCGTCGCCCTGCTTGAGGCCGGAGAGGACTTCGATGTCGGTGGCCCCGGTGACTCCGGTGGCGACGGGGACGAAGTTGGCGCGGAGCTTCCCGTTGATGGTGGCGAGGACGTAGACGCCCTGGGCGAGATTGGGTTTGACGGGCGCGCCGGAGGAGGACGCGGTGGAGACGGCGGAGGAGGGTTTGCCGGCGTGGTCGGCGAGGTCCTTTTCGGCTGCGATGTCGCGCTGGACGAGGGCCTGAATGGGAATCGTGAGGGCGTTTGGCCGCTCGGCGACGGTGATTTTGGCGGTGGTGGAGAGGCCGGGGCGGAGTTCGGCGAGGTTTTCGGTGGGGATCTGGTCGAGGGTGACGACGACCTTGAAGTCCTTGGCCTCTTCGGTGCCGGTGGTGGACTGCGAGGTGGCGATGCCGGTGGTGCGCAGCAGGGCCTGGTCGCCGACCTCGGTGACGTGACCCTTGAAGGTGCGGTTGGGGAGGGCGTCGACGGTGACGTCGGCGGACTGGCCGAGGCGCATGTTGACGATGTCGGTCTCATCGACCTTGACCTCGGCGGTGATGACGGACATGTCGGCGAGGGTCATGAGGGTCGAGCCCTCGGCGTTCTGGATGCCGACGACGACTGTCTCTCCCTCGCGGACGGGGACGTTGGTGACCAGGCCGTCGAATGGAGCGCGGCTGATGGTCTTGTCGAGAGCGTCGAAGTTGGCCCGCTGGCTGGCGACGGCCTGGTCGAGGTGGGCGCGCTGGCTGGCGGTCTGTGCGCGGGCCTGGGCGAGTGCGGCGACGCGCTGGGCAAGTGTCGCGTCCGACATGTCGTACGCAGCTTTTTTGGCGTCGAAGTCCTGCTTGGCGATGAGCTGTGCGGTGTAGAGGGCCTGGGCGCGGTCGAAGTCGAATTTTTTCTGTTCCAGGTCGGCCTTGGCCTGGGTGATGTTGGCCTGGGCGGTGTTCTCAGCGGCGACGTAGGAGGCGATGTCGGTGCGGGAGCTGGCGATGTTGGCCTGCTGTGCGTCGACGGTGGCCTCGGGCTGGACGCTCTCGACGCGGGCGAGGATGTCACCCTTGTGGACGTGGTCTCCCTCCTTGACGTAGAGGTGAGTGATGCGGCCAAAGGAGGTGGCTCCGACGTTGACGTAAGTCTTGGGCTTGATCTGGCCGGTTCCGCTGACGGTGGAGACGAGGTCCTCCCGCACGACCTTGCCGGTGGCGACCTTGGTGATTCCGGCCTGTCCGTGCAGGATGGTTCCGGCGGTGATGCCGGCAATGACAAGGACGATGACGACGACGATGATGATCTTCTTCGTGCTCATGCGATCTTTCTATGCTCCTGAGAGGCGCGGCGTGCTGCCGGTGCGGCTGAGAGTGGATACGCGTGGACGGGTGCTATGGTTCCGTAACAGAGACGAGATTGGCGACGGTTTGAGAGCGATCCCTTCGAAGTCGATGATAGCAGGAAGGGGCTGCCGGTTGGCTTGTAACGGGGAAGGGGGGCGCACTACAATGAGGCATAGGTTCTGTCTGTGCGGCGAGATGGGCGCAATACGGAGCGATGCGGTTGATGTTCCCGAAGCAGGAGTATTGCAGGCGATGAGAGTAATGGGTGAATTGGTTCTGGGCGCGATGTTGATTTCGATGGGGTGGGGCAGCGCGCAGGGACAACAGGCGACGGCACCCGATGGGGTGACTCAGGCACCGCCGACAGTGGAGAAGCCAAACCCGCTGAAGCGGCGCATCACGGACAAGGAGCGGTTTCAGCAGCAGAAGGACCTGAAGCAGGAGCTGCGGGGCGATTTCAAGACGTGGCTGGACCAGGACGTGCGCTGGATCATCTCCGACACCGAGATGCAGGCGTTCAAGCAACTGACGAACGACGAGGAGCGCGAGCAGTTCATCGAGAACTTCTGGCAGCGGCGGAACCCCAGCCCGGACTCTCCGGAGAACACATATCGCGATGAAATCTATGCGCGGATTGCGTACGCGAACGAGCACTTCGCGGCGGGCAAGCCGGGCTGGATGACCGATCGCGGGCACATTTACATTGCGTACGGGCCACCCGACGATAAAGATTCGCACCCCAGCGGCGGCGATTATCAGCGGCCGATGGAGGAGGGCGGCGGCAGAACGGCGGCCTTCCCGTTCGAGATATGGCACTACCGCTATCTGGAGGGGATTGGCGACAACATCGACATGGAGTTTGTGGATACGTGCCAGTGCGGCGACTACCACTACACCATCGACCGGTCTGAGAAGGACGCACTGCTGCACGTTCCCAATGCGGGGTTGACCCTGGCCGAGGAGAGCGGACAAGCCAAGAAGGAAGACCGGATGCAGGGTGGCGGGCTGGAACAGCTTGGCGGAAGCCCCGGGCAGCAGCAGCAACTGCAGAACAAGCAGTTCGACCGGCTGGACCAGGCGGCCAAGATCATGGCTGCGCCGCCGGTGAAGTTCCAGGACATGGAAGAGTTCATGGCGAGCACCAAGATTCTCAGCGGGCCTCCGTTCCTCTTCGATGTGCGCACGGACTATCTGAAGGTGACCAACGACACGGTGATCGTGCCGATCACGATCATGGTGAAGAACTCGGACATCACATTCGAGACCAAGGACGGAGTGTCGGTGGGGAAGGTCGAGATCGAGGGGCGCGTCTCCAACATGACGCACAAGGTTGTTCCCGGGGGCTGGTTCGGAGATCCGGTGCAGGTTTCGACGCCGAGCGAACTACTGCCCGCGATACAGAAGCAGTCTTCGGTCTATTGGAAGTCTCTTCCGCTGAAGCCTGGGCTGTACAAGATTGATATTGTACTCAAGGACGGCAACAACCCGGACCACGTGGGGCGATGGACGCGGAGCGTCAACGTGCCGAAGTTCGACGACGACACGCTGGGCCACTCGTCGCTGATTCTGGCCGACCAGATGGAGCGCGTTCCGTCGAAGGAGATTGGCGGCGGGAACTTCGTGATCGGCAATACGCGAATCCGGCCACGGGTGGCGGTCAATGGGGCCGTGACGACGCCGGTGCGGTTCAGCCGCGCGCAGAACCTGAACTTCTGGATGCAGGTGTATAACCTTGGGATCGACGAGAAGACCAAGCAGAACAATGCGACGATCAGCTATGAGATTATGGACTTGGGCAGCAACAAGCTGGTGCTGAATACCCAGGAGTCGAGCAAGACGCTGAGCCCGAATGCGGACCAGTTGACGCTGGAGAAGAGCCTGCCGCTGGCGAGCTTGCAACCGGGGCAGTATCAGGTGAAGATCAAGGTGAACGATGCAGTGACCAAGCAGGAGACCGAGGAGTCGGCGAAGTTTAACGTGGACTGATTGCCCGGTCCGACATGCAGCGGGCTTGCATGGAGTGAGATTGCATGGAGCGGGGTCGAAGCGCCGGAATCGAAGAGCGCTCGGCTGAAGCAAGTTGAGGACGGATGCGCGGAGATGCGGCGAGACGATTGCGCGGATGGTTTGCGACGATCGAGAGCCGGCGCAGAGCGTTCTGACGGGCCAATTTTTTGCGGTCCGCTTTTCAGGAGAAGGCCGACGACGCACAGGGGATGCGGACTGTGCAACGTTGCTGGATACGATACGGGCTTGCACTTGGCGCGCCGATGCTATGGCTGGCGCCGGGGATGAGTGTTGCGGCTTCGGCGGCGACGGTCTCTGGCGTGGTGCGCGACACGCGGGGTGTGGCGCAGATGGGCGCGATGGTGGAGGCCATCTCCTCCGGTCCTAACAGCGCGGGCACTTCGGGCAGCGTGGGCACGGCGTACACGGACATGGTTGGGCGATACCGGATCGCCAACCTGGCTGCGGGCCAGTATCGGGTGCGGGCGACGGCGGCATTGTTTATGCCCGCGACACGGGGCAATCTGCGGCTTTCAACGGAGATGCGGGCGACGGTAAACCTGACGCTGAGCATGTTGAGCGACACGGCAGTGTGGCTGCCTGCCGTGAGACGCAAAGCGGATGAGCCGGGCGACGACTGGACCTGGACGCTGCGCTCGGCGGCGAACCGTCCGATCCTGCGCATGATGGGCGATGGTGAGGTGGTACTGGCGTCGCCGGATGCGAGGGAGGGTCCGCACGGTGCGGCGATTCAGGCGCGCGCCTCCATGATGGGCGGCGACGGCGGGTTTGGCGGGGGCGGAGTCCATGGCGTGGTTGCGCTGGACCGGGCAGGCAACGACGGTTCGGATGGAATGATGCGGGCCAGCGTTGCGGCGGCTGGGACGGCCTATGGACAGGCACCTGCCACCGAGCTGGATGCGGGATACGAACGGCGGGGGATGCTGGCGGGTGGGTCGCGGCTGGTGGTGAGCTACGCGTCGCATCCGGAGATGATGAGCGCCGGCGGCGCGGGCGGCGAGACCATGGGCATGCAAATGATGCGCATGGCGAGCGCGGAGAAGATGCAGCTTGGAGACGCCGTGGACGTGGAGGCCGGAGGCACGGTCTACATGATCCACACCGCGGGAACTGCTGCGTTGACGACCCAGCCGTTTGTGAGCGTGACGGTGCATCCGGGCGAGGTGTGGGCGGTGCGCTACAGGCTGGCGACCTCGCGCGACGTGCAGGGCTTCGACGATCTGGATTCGATTGCGGCGGAGCTTCCGGTGGCGGCGAAGTGCGGCGCACGGCTCTGTACGGAAAGTGGCAGCCACCAGGAGATCGCGTTGAGCCGGAGGGCCGGAGGCGGTCTACTGCAGGCAGCGGTGTACCACGATGCGATCGGGCGGTCTTCCATCGCGGGTACGGGAGCGATGAGCGCGGCGGAGCTGGCTGGGGGCGGCGGTTCGAGCGGAGCCGTGGTGGATACGGCGACGGGGAGCTTCCGGTCTCTGGCTGCTGGAACCACGACAAATGGAGTGAGCCTTACGCTGAGTGAGCCGCTGACGTCGAGCCTGTGGGCGGCGCTGGAGTTTGCCAGCGGCGCGGCGCTGCAGACAGGGAGCGAGCCCGGACCGGCGGGGTTGCAACCGACATCGGCCGAGGCGGCGACGGTCGCCATGAAGGGGCGGGTGCCGCGCACGGGGACGGAGTTGCGCGCGGCGTACCGCTGGCAGCCGCGGCATCTGGTGACCGCGGTGGCGCCGTACGAGGCGTTCAGCGACCAGGCGTTCCTCAGCTTCTATCTTCGCCAGGCGGTGAGTTGGGGAGACAGATTGCCCGCGGGTCTTGAGGCCACCATCGATGTGACTAACCTGCTGGCTGAGGGCTATCAGCCATTTCTATCTGCGGATGGGCGGACGCTGTTTCTGGCGCAGACTCCGCGGACGATCCAGGGCGGCCTTTCGTTTACGTTTTAGGGCATCTTCGCAACTGCCATGGGCCCAAAGGAATCGTCATCCATGGAGCAAAAGGAATTGTCATCCTGACCCTGAGCGCAGTCGAAGGGAAAGAATCCACGCATTTCTCCCGGTATTTCTCTCGCGCTGCCACGGTCTACACCATTGCCAGCAATGCAATCCTCTTTATTGCGGTGGGGTGAATCATCCATTCCGGTTTGCGGATTCGAGTGCATCTCGCAATAATTAAATTTCAAACAGGAGATAATTAAATTTCAAGCGGGGAGGTGTACAAGAGAAATGCTTTGAATACAATATTGTCTGTGACGCTGAACACAGACAACCGTATCCTCGCGGTACGATTTTTATATGAGTCATAATTTGTCGCGAGATGCAGTTTAAGCGCATGGATGACCCGCACGGTGGCCGGAGGATTGGACGGGCCGCATGCACTCAGTCGGTTGAACAAACTGTTTTACTCAAGGACTGAGTCTGCCTGCCGCCATCCTGTACCCAGTGTTTGCCCCGCGAATTCCATGCCCTATGCCTATGGAGGATTTACTGATGAAGCAAGGCGTGAAGGTAGCACCGCTTGCAAAAAATGCAGGCACAACCTCGACCCCAACCAAGTACACGTACTTCTTCGGCGGCGGCAAAGCCGAGGGCAATGGCAGCATGAAGGATGTGCTGGGCGGCAAGGGCTCAGGTCTGGCCGAGATGACCAACGCCGGCTTGCCTGTACCTCCGGGATTCACCATCCAGACCGAGGCCTGTCGCGAGTACATGCGCGGCTCTCTGAACCCGCAGATCAACGTCGAGATGCTGGACGCGCTCAAGCGGTTGGAGAAGCTGCAAGGACAGGATCTCGGTGCGCCCGAGAACCCGCTGCTGGTCTCCGTCCGTTCCGGCGCCAAGTTCTCCATGCCCGGCATGATGGACACCATCCTCAACCTCGGCCTCAACGACCGCTCGGTCGAGGGCCTGGCCCGCGGCAGTGGCGATCCCCGTTTCGCCTACGACTCCTATCGCCGCCTCATCCAGATGTTTGGCAACGTCGTTCTCGACATCAACAAGAAAAAGTTTGAGCACATCTTCGACAGCGCCAAGGCGAGCGAGCGCGTCAAGCTGGACTATCTGCTCAGCGCCAAGGCCCTCAAGAATGTTGTCGCCGAGTACAAGAAGCTGATCAAGAAGGAGACCGGCAAGGACTTCCCGCAGGCCCCGCTGGAGCAGTTGGTGCAGACCCGCGACGCCGTCTTCCGCAGTTGGAACAGCGAGCGCGCCAAGACCTATCGCCGCATCAACCGCATCGACGACTGGCTGGGCACGGCGGTCAACGTGCAGTGCATGGTCTTCGGCAACATGGGCGACAGCTCCGGCACAGGCGTTGGATTCACACGCAACCCGGCCACCGGCGAGCACGCCTTCTTCGGCGAGTACCTGATGAACGCGCAGGGCGAGGATGTGGTCAGCGGCGTACGCACGCCCAACCCCATCTCCCACCTCGAAGAGCAGATGCCCGAATGCTATGCGCAGCTCAAGGAAATCACCAGCCGCATGGAAAAGCACTACCGCGATATGCAGGACTTCGAGTTCACCATCCAGGATGGCAAGCTCTACATGCTGCAGACCCGCAACGGCA
>DAIRTY010000024.1:0-14120 GCA_036803645.1 Acidobacteriaceae bacterium
GCGTGGAGACATTCCAGAAGAAGCTGGCATACGACGAGATGGTTGACATCCCCCCGGCCCGGCTGCTGGCGATTGCCTTCGACGATCTGCACAGGAACCAGGCGGAGTTTGCACGCGTGGCCAAGCTGGTCGATCCGGCGAAGACGCCGCAGGAGGTGCTGGCGGAACTGGCGACGATCCATCCCGCGCCGGGCGATCTGCTGAATGCGTTTCATGGCACCTTCGACTCGCTGATTGCGTTCATCCGCGCGAACCACATCATTACCATTCCCAGCGATGTGCAGCCGACGCTGGAAGAGACGCCGCCGTTCATGCGCGCGACCACCTTTGCGTCGATGGACCCGCCGGGGCCGTTCGAGACGCACTCGACCAAGGCGTACTTCAACGTGACGCTGCCGGAGAAGGACTGGACACCGGAACATGTGGCCGAACACATGGCGAGCTTCAACGTGGGGACGGTGATTTCGACCAGCGTGCATGAGGCTTATCCCGGACATTATGTGCAGTTCCTGTGGTCGCCGAGGGTGGAGAGCAAGATTCGCAAGCTGCTGGGTGCGAACACCAACATCGAGGGCTGGGCGCACTACTGCGAGCAGATGATGCTGGACCAGGGCTACGCCGCTGCTCCGGCTGATGCGACGCCAGAGCAGCTGCGGAAGGCGCGGCTCATCCGGCTGGGGCAGATTCAGGACGCGCTGCTGAGGGATGCGCGCTTCGTCAACTCGATCAAGCTGCATACAGGCGAGGGCGAGCCCGCAGGGAAGTGGACGATCGAGCAGGCGGAGGACTTCTTCGTCAAGGAAGGCTATCAGTCGCGCTCGGTGGCCGAGGTGGAGACCAAGCGCGGGACGGGCGATCCGACGTATCTCTACTACACGCTGGGCAAGCTGGAGATCATGAAGCTGCGCGAGGACGTGAAGGCGAAGCAGGGCGCGGCGTTTAGTCTACAGAGCTTCCACGACGACTTCATGCGGCAGGGCTTCGCGCCGATCAAGGTGATCCGCAAGACCATGCTGGGGAACGATTCGCCGGTGCTGTAGGAAATGGTATTTATCTATGGTAAAATGGCATTCATGAATGCCATTGCCGAAATCGACAAAGCAGGTCGCGTGGTCGTCCCGAAGAAGTTTCGGGATGTGCTGCATCTGCGCCCGGGAACGCGTCTTCACCTCCGTCAGGAGGGTGAAACCATTGTGATTCAGACGGAGAGCAAGCCTCGCGGTCTTTACATGGACCGAGGGACTCTGGTGTACGACGCAGGACCTGTGCCGCCATCGGACGTTGTGGAATGGATTGCGGAGGACCGTGAAGCGCGCCTGAAGCACCTGATAGCGGCGGAATCCAAGCGATGATCTTCATGGACACGTCAGTGCTGGTCTGTGCATCGACGCCCTCCGATCCTCGGTACGACGCCTGTGTCGAACTATTGCGGACAGCAGAAGTGCGCGGCGGAACCTGCGCATCCCACAGCCTTGCGGAGTTTTTCTCAATGTTGACCGGCCGCCCGCATCCCTTTCGCGTAGCCCCTGTAGATGCCGCCAGAATTGTCGCTCACACGAGCAAGAGGTTCCGCTTCATAAGTCTTACTGCGTCAGAGTATGTGGCCGCCGTCGATGGTCTTGCCGGGCTGGGCCACAGCGGTGGGATGATCTATGACGCGCTGATCCTCGCCTGCGCGCGCAAGGCCAAGGCGAACCGAATCTATACCCTCAACCCGAGACACTTTCGGTTGGTGGCACCCGACCTCGCGGCGCGAATCGTAGAGCCATGAAATGCGTTTGGATGCCGGTAAAGGCGATCCGAAAGGCGATGCTGGGGAGCGATTCGCCTGTGCTGTAGGAACCGGCGACATGCCGTTTCCTCGGCTTCTCAGTTACGGTTGGAGTTGGGTAGCGGTAGCGACCAGGAAAAGAAAATTACTCCGATAGCTCCAAGCAACAGTGCTTCCCAATGGACGGCTGATCGCCAGGGCAAAATTACCGACACGGCGAAAACCGCAAGTTGCATGATGCTTCCCGCGATTGCCCAAACTCTGGCAGACCGCCACCTCTTCCACAGGGCCCCCCAAGCAAACCCAGAGATGGTAACCACGGCCACAGACAACGAAGCTGTGAAATATAGCCAATGGAGGTAATAAGTATGGTGACCGTCCAGTATGTATCGGATTTCTCTCACCGCGACTTGCAAGTGAATTAATGACAAGGCCGCAAAGCCCCAGCATAAGACTCTTCGTACGAGGTTTATCTCGTCGTTTGTCATGCAGTCCTCGGTATCGGGGCGCTTGGCTTCGTCTGGTTTACCCCGCCTTGAACATCTGCTTCATGCCGCGCAGAGCCTGGCGGGTGCGCTCTTCGTTCTCGATGAGGGCGAAGCGGACGTGGTTGTCGCCGTGTTCGCCGAAGCCGATGCCGGGGCTGACCGCGGTCTTTGCGTCCATCAGCAGCTTTTTGGAGAACTCCATCGAGTCCATGGCGCGGAACTGCTCGGGAATCTTGGCCCAGACGAACATGGTGGCTTTGGGAAGGTCTACAGACCAGCCGAGTTTGTTGAGGCCAGTGACGAGGACGTCGCGGCGGGACTTATAATTTGCAACGATCTCGGCGACACATTCCTGTGGCCCATCGAGAGCTGCAATGGCGGCCACCTGAATCGGCGTAAACGTCCCGTAGTCGAAGTAGCTCTTGATGCGGCCGAGCGCGGCGACCAGCTTGGGGCAGCCGACCATGAAGCCGATGCGCCAGCCGGGCATGTTGTAGCTCTTGGAGAGGGTGAAGAACTCGACGGCGATGTCCTTTGCGCCGGGGACTTCGAGGATGCTGGGCGCGCGGTAGCCGTCGAAGACCAGGTCGGCGTAAGCGAGGTCGTGGATGATGTAGATGCCGAGGTCCTTGCACAGCGGGACGAGGCGCTCAAAGAAGGAGAGATCGACGCACTGCGTGGTGGGGTTGGCGGGGAAGTTGAGGATGAGGAGCTTGGGGCGCGGCGTCATGCGCGGCAGCTCGCGCTCCAGCGTCTCGATCAGCGTGGCTTCGTCGGTGTCGTCCAGCGCGATGCTTTGAATCTTGGAGCCGGCGATGACCGGGCCAAAGATGTGGATGGGATAGCTGGGATTGGGCACGGCTACGGTGTCTTCGCTGTCGAGCATGGCGAGGCAGAGATGGCCGATGCCCTCCTTGGAGCCGATGGTGACGATGGCCTCGGTCTCGGGATCGAGATCGACATCATAGCGGCGCTTGTACCAGTTACAGATGGCCTTGCGCAGACGGGGCACGCCGCGCGAGAGCGAGTAGCGATGGGTCGCGGTCTTCTGCGCGGCTTCGATCAGCTTGTCGACGATGTGCCTGGGGGTCGCGCCGTCGGGGTTGCCCATGCCGAAGTCGACGATATCTTCGCCGCGTTTGCGCGCCTCGGCCTTCAATGCGCCGGTGATGTTGAATACATACGGGGGTAGCCGCGTCAGCCTTCTGAACTCTTCCATTCGTCTTCCGCCAATTCTATTTACAAAGATTTACATTCCATTTGAACAGCACTGGCCTGTGTTCACAAAGTCAATGCGTGTATGCGGTACATGATAGGGCAACTCCGCTCCGTTTTGCCGTCGCGCTACTTCGCCGTAAAGACGACCTTGACCGGCAGCGTCTTCGGCGGGTAGCAGGAGGCGTTATCGCAGGCCTGATACTTCAAGGTTGCGTCCATTGTGTGGTCTCCCGGCGTGGCCACTACCGGCACCCGGATGATGAAGTTGCCGGCGTAGACATCCAGCTTGTCGCCGGGAACGGAGGGGAAGCTGTAAGGCTGGCCGGCGGGATATACCGGCGCGCCGGGCTTGACGCCAGTTGCCGGTTCGAGGGTGAGCGTGGTGGGAATCAACAGCTCGGACCTGGGCGTATGCGAGTTGATGTGGAAGCCTGGGACGATCTGGAAGCGAAGCTCCAGCACGGCGCGGCGCGCGGCGGGGACGGACTGCGGCTCGGCGGCGTAGAGGACGGTGGCGCGTGGCTTGGCGGGCGCGTCCATGCTGAGTTGGGCGCTGCCGAGTTGCGCGGTTGCTCCGGCGGCGAGGGCGAGGGCCGCGATGGATGCGAATGCGCGTCGAGGCTGAAACAGGCGAGTCGCTTTCATCTGCCACCTGCCGCGATGGTCTCTTTCACCATTGCTTCCAGTTGGTCTTTGGAGCCTAGCCCGGCGGTTATCTCGATTACCTTGCCCGTCTTGTCGACATAGAACGACATGGGCAGCACCTCGGTGTTGCTGAGGTAGTCTTTCTCGGCCTTGGGTGTGGAGAGCAGGATGGGGTAGGTGACGCCGAGCTTCTGCGTCTCTCTGGCGATGCTGTCCTTGCCGACCTCGGAGTCGTAGGTTACGCCGACGACCTGGAAGCCGTCGGCTGCGTACTTCTGGCTGAACTCCTGCAGCCAGGGCATCTCGATCTTGCATGGGGCGCAGTAGGTTCCCCAGAAGTTGACGACCAGCGGGCGGCCCTTGAAGTCGCTGAGCGAGATTATTTTGCCGTTGAGGTCGAGCAGGGTAAAGGCGGGTGCGGGCTTGCCGCGGAGCTGGGACTCGCCAGCGGATGAATCGCCCGCGGCTGCGGGTTGCGAGTCGGGAACCAGATCGACGCGGCGTTGCTGCTGCTCCTGCATGGCGCTGCGGCGCTGGCGCAGGTTCTGCCAGCCGGACCAGACGACGAGCGCGAAGCCGGCAAACAGCATCGACAGCAAGATTGCTCTACGCATCACTTCGTGGAGATCCTTCCAGGCGAGCGGGAATCGCTTGCCTCCATCCTTCGAGTCTACCGTGTGTTGGACTGATGCTGCTGCTCCTGCAACATCCGCCAGCCTTCGGGAAGCATGTCGCCCTCACTGCGGCAAGGCCGGAGTTGGGTGAAGCAGGAGAAGCGGTAGTCCAGCAGCAATGCCTGCTCGGATGGGTCCTCTTGCGGATCGAACATCACGTTCAATCCGTGAGGATAGGCTTGCACCATGCGGTTTGGATGCAGATGAGGGAACTCCGATGCGCGCGTGTGAAACCGGGAGAACGCGCCGGACGAGACCGAGAGGTAAGGGACATAGTCCCCGGAGATGTCCCAATCCTCGACGGGCAGGGTAACCTGCTCGCCGAACCACTTTGATGTGACGATGCCGTTCTCCACGGTGAATCCGGCGCGTGCCGCGGCGCCGCGCAGGCCAAGATGGCCGACGATCTTCGGCAACCAGTTATTGACGCCCGTGCCGGGATGGCCTCCCAGTATTGGCGGAAGCGACTGGATGAGGTTGATCTGGTAGACGCAGGATTCCGCGGTGCAGCTTGCCTTGGGGACACTCCACCGGCCCCACCGGGCCATCATCTTCTGTGCGTCCGGCCACTGGCTGCGATTCACCTCGAGCGAGCGGACGTCGGAGAGCAGCTTGCCAGCGCGCCAGCGGAGGAGCCATTGATAGGCTTCGCCCGAGGCCCATGCGGCACAGAGCAAAATCAGGATTGTGATGAGAACCTGGCGAGACGAGCGGAGCATTGCGTTCATGAATAGAAGTAGAACACCGATGGCTTTGGGTAAGTCAACCCGCAATGGGATTTCGCTTGCCGTGGGCTCGATGTTGAGGCCGTCCTCTGCTAGCATCGGAGAGGTCTCACAAGTGGATGGCGATCTCACCTCAAATGGACAAGGGACACACACGAGCGTCGGAGGTGGTGCGGGTCGAGGCGCGCGCTCTGCTGGAGCTGGCAATGCGGCTGGACGGGCCGATGGCCGTACCGTTCACGCACGCGGTGGAGCTGCTGGCGGAGGTTTCCAGGACTGGAAGCCGCGTCATCCTGCTGGGCATGGGCAAGAGCGGGCTGATCGCACGCAAGATTGCGGCAACGCTCTGCTCGACCGGGACGCCGGCTTGTTTTCTGCATCCGGCTGAGGCGCTGCACGGCGATCTGGGTGTGGTGGCGACGGGCGATCTGGCGGTGGCGCTCTCCGCAAGCGGGGAGACAGAGGAGGTGGTGGCTCTGCTGCCTGCGCTGACGCGGCTGGGTTGCGGGGTCATTAGTCTGTGTGGAGCAGGTGGTTCGACATTAGCTCAGGCGAGCGAAATATGGCTCGACGCGAGCGTTGCGGCCGAAGCTGGCGAGCTGAACCTTGCGCCGACTGCGTCGACGACGGTGATGCTGGCGCTGGGAGATGCGCTGGCGCTGGAGGTGAGCCGGAGCCGGGGATTCGCGGCCCAGGACTTCGCCGAGTTGCACGCGGGAGGACGGCTTGGCCGGCGGCTGGCACGGGTGAGCGAACTGATGCACACCGGCGACGCTCTGCCGCTGGTGGCGGCGGACACGCCGATGGCGCAGGTAATCCACGAGATGAGCCACAAGAAGCTGGGAATGACGACGGTTCTCGGTGACGGGAACGTGCTGCTGGGAATGATCTCGGATGGCGATCTGCGGCGGCTGCTGGAACGCGATGAGTCGAATGCGCTGGCGCATTCGGCGGGCGAGATCATGAACGCGCATCCCGTGACGATTGCGCCGGAGGATTTTGCGGGTGAGGCTCTGGCATTGATGGAGGCGCGCAAGATTACATCGCTGATTGTGGTTGCGCCCAGCGGTGAGGCACTGGGCGTGGTGCATCTGCACGATCTGTGGACGACGGCGCGAGGGTGATGCGGAAGCCCCACCCATCGCGATCGAGCTGCGATGGATGAGGCTCTTGGTTGGAGGGGTGGGTTATAGGCCGTAGGAGATGCCGAAGGCGAATCGTGCGCGGGCCTGCAGATCGACTCCCGGTGCGATTCTGCCAGCGGCTTGCAGGACGCCGAAGTCCAGGTTGAGCTTGTGCTTGGGCGAGGGGACGATGCGGACGGCGTAATCGACCGAGGTGGGAATGTCGAAGGCTCCCGAGGTGGTGCCATTGGCCGCTGTCAGCTTGATGGTCTTGGGCTGCTGGGCGACCTCGGAGGCGAGGATGATGGTGCTTTTGCCGGGGCCGGTGAAGACGAAGCCAACCGCGCCAAAGGCCCGCGCTTCGAAGTCGGGAGCGTTGCCGCCCAGGCCCCACAGCGAGGAGTTGGTGCCGCGCACGCCGACGTTCAGCACCAGCGGGACTTTTTTGGTCTGGGTGACGACCTTGGTTGCCACCACGTAGATGTCTCCGTTGGTCTTGGACTGCTTGTTGGTTCCGTCGCCGACGTTGCTGTCGTTGGTGCGGAGGATGCCTCCGATGGAGACCGCCGGGACCCACTTGGTCTTGCCTGCGTTCTCGGGGATGATGTTGGCCTTGGCGTGGAAGATATTGAAGCCGTTGGTCCACAGCGGGCTCAGGCTGGCCGAACTGCCCGCCGAGTGGTCCTCGCGGGTGTAGCCGAACTCGATGCGCTTGGCGAGACCTTCAGTGATGGAGACGGTGTTGAAGTCGCCGATGACCGACCCGCCGGCAAGGACATGATAGGCGATAACCGGGGCTCCGAGGCCGTGTGCGGGAGAGGCCGCGGTGGAGGCCAGCGGCGTGACGAAGACTCCCGTTGGACCTTCATAGCCCAGGCTCTGTGCCTGTGCGAGGTGCGCCGCGAGCGAGAGGGTAAGCGCCAGAAGAAGCGATTGGAAGACACGGGGCCGGATGGAGTGTACAGAGGTTTGCATACAGTATTTCTCCTTATCGATCTGAATGGGAATTAGAGAAAGGGCAATGCGACAGAACGATCCCGATCCAACGGGAACCAGGGAGAAACGGGAATGAGCCTGCCTATGCGGAAGGCACAGTGAGTTATCTCAATGGAAGTGATGAAAGCAGGTTGATTTTCTGTCGCGCAGAGAGGAGGTTGCTAGACGCAACAGCGACAACAGGCGGAGAGCCTGACGGACAAGATCAACTGTTTCATACAGTCGAGTATATCCATACTGGCGGAAAAGTCCAGTTGAAGGCCAGAGGGGAAGAACCTGTACATCAGGGCCAAGTTGCGGTTTTACTTGCTGGCGGAGCGGCCCCACTGGCTGTCGAGGAAGAGGTCGCGGGGACGGAACGCGTCGGGTTGGGATGCGGGGTTGGCGTCGAGGTGCATCACCTGCCATCCGCCGGCGGCGTTGTAGGGCAGCCAGCGGGGAAGGCCGGGGCCGTTGGGGTCTCCGGTCTTCGCAAAGTTGGTCCAGTACTGGCCCATCTGCTCGGAGAGCGCGCGGTCTTCGGAGCGGATGGCCATCTCGGCGCGCGAGTCGAGCGTGCCAAAGATGTACTCGATGTCGTCGGAGTGGAATGCGCCCTGGGCGACGCTGTGGTTGCGGTCGCCCGGCGAGCCGAGGTCGAGGAAGTAGCGGTAGACGGGCGCGTTGCCAGTGATGACGTGCGCCTCGAGCCAGGCCCAGGTGGAGAAGGCGATGAAGCGGTCGCCTGCGTAGTCGTTGGCCGATTGCAGCGCCTCGGCGTCGCTGGTGGCGGGATAGACGGCGAGGAAGGCCGGTGCATTTGCGCCGAAGTCTTTTTGCGCCTGCACGGTGAAGCTGGCAGCGGTGGGCTTGCCTGTGGCGCGGCTCTCGTTGGCGTTCCATCCGCCAAGCACGGGGATGTGCGCCTGAAGGCCCGCGGCATAGATGTTGGGGACGGAGTCGGGCAGGAAGAAGCCGTCGATGACGGGGGCGAAGCGCGGGGCCTGGGTAGTTTTTAACATTGCCTTCTGCAGCAGCTCGTCGGCGGTGAGAGAGCGCAGGTAGAAGAGGCGGCTGGAACCGAAGGCGCGTTCGGCCCAGGCCGTGTCATCGTGCTCGGCCTGCTCGCGCGACGGCAGTGTCATGCTGAAGCTGGAGAAGATTGCGCCACTCTCTCCGATGGCTTTGGCAAAGAGACCTTTGGCGATGGGGGAGGCCACCTGCGCGCTGACCGCCTGGGAGCCGGCGGACTCGCCGAAGATGGTGATGTTGGCGGGGTCGCCACCGAAGGCCGCGATGTTGCGCCGCACCCAGGCGATGGCCGCGGTCTGGTCCATGAGGCCGTAGTTGCCGGAGGCGTGAACTGCGGATTCAGTGGTCAGTTCGGGGTGGGCCATGAATCCGAAGACTCCCAGGCGATAGTTCATGCTGACGACGATGACTCCGCGATGGGCGAGGAATTGGCCGTCCTGGCGGTTCTCCGATGTGCCTCCGGTGGTGTCGCCGCCGCCGTAGATCCAGACCATTACGGGCAGTAGCGCTGGATGTTTGGGCGCGGGCCTGGCGGTGGCGGGGACGGGCGTCCAGACGTTGAGGGTGAGGCAGTCCTCGCTGGGGCCGGGATCGTGGAAGACCATGTCGGGATAGCTGCCGGACTGGATGCAGTGCGGGCCGAAGTCGCGGGCGAAGAGCACGCCCTTCCAGCGGGTCACGGGCTGCGGCGGACGCCAGCGTAGATCGCCGACCGGTGGCGCGGCGAAGGGAATGCCCTTGTAGGCGATGACCTTGAGGTCGGCGGTGAGGACGCCCTGCAGCTTGCCGCTGTCGATCTGGACGGGACGGACCTGCGGCGGCTTTTGTGCGGAGGCTGTGGCGGCGGAGAGAAAAACTGCCAGCAGAGTGATTGCGCTGTTGTTCTTGAGGCGATATGGATGCATGAGGTCATCTCCGTTGGCAAAGTTATCACAGGGGGGGAGTGGGCCGGTTTGGCTGTGCTGCCAATGCTGTTCGCCGGTTGCTTCGCAATCAAATTACAGCGTCAAAGCAATGGGAACATCATCGTCACTCATTCGACTTTGCCCAGGAGAGGCACGGAAGCGGTGCTCCTCCGGCCGAACCGCACTGGGATTGGCGCTGCCCAAAATTAAGCACAGACTGATTTTCTCTGGAACTTGCCACGGGAGAGCGGGATTCCTATAATCACCAACAAGTGGGTCGCAACTGTTCCTGCGGCAAAGGGACAGACTGGTTCCACGCACCAAGCTGAGAACCATCCTGACCTCCGGAACAACCGGGCGGCAGGAATCTATCCAATTTTGACTGAGGAGTCTTGAATGAAGAAGGTCGTCTTAGCCTCTCTCCTGGCGAGTGCCGTATTTGTATTGGGTCTGTCTTCCACGTTCGCCCAGACCGACGCCTCCCCTGGTTCCCCGGCTGCCCCACTCGCCGCCGCGCCGGCTGCAGTGCCTGCCGCCGCACCGGCTGCAGTGCCCGCCGCCGCGCCGGCTACAGTGCCTGCCGCCGCACCGGCTACAGTGCCCCCTTCCGCGCCGGCTGCAGTGCCCGCCGCCGCGCCGGCTGCAGTGCCCCCTGCCGCGCCGGCTGCAGTGCCCGCCGCCGCGCCGGCTGCAGTGCCTACCGCCGCGCCGGCTGCAGTGCCTACCGCCGCGCCGGCTGCCCAACCTGCTGCCGCACAGCCCGTTCAACTGGGCTCACAGCAGGATAAACCGATCCAGATGGCCGATGCGGAGTTGACTCTCTATAACAACGCCATCGGCCAGAGCGATCCAAAGGCCAAGGCAGCGGCTATTGAGACGTACCTGACCGCCTACCCACAGTCCGCCGTCAAGCAAACGATGCTGGAGATCCTAATGGCCGCCTATGGCAACATTCCCGACATACCAAAGGCGCTGGATGCCGCCGACCGTCTGCTACAGGTAGACCCCAGCAACTTTCGTGCACTTTATATCGAGACAGGCATCCGCAAGGCGAATGCCGACTCCGTGACCGACCCCGCAGCCAAGCAGGCGGCGCTGGACGCGGCGGCAAGCTATGCGCAGAAGGGCGTTACCGCTCTGGCCGCGCCCAAGCCGGCAACCATACCAGACGCCGACTACCAGTCGATCAAGAACGCTGCGACCCCAACCTTCTACACTGCCATCGGCTTCGCGGCCTTCAACAAGAACGACAACGCAGCCGCTATCGACGCATACAAGAAAGAGCTTGCTTCAGTTCCTCTGGCAGCCACCAAGACACCCGGTTCCATTCTTATGGACACCTTCTATCTCGCCGAGGCATATTACCAGTCCACCCCGCCCGACTACCTCGACTGCACCTTCTATGCCTCACGCGTAGTTGCCTACGCCCCGGACGCATTGAAGTCTCAATACTCCCCGATCGCCAAGTATTGCTACAAGAAGTACCACGGCGCGGACGACGGCTATGATGCAATCGTGGCCGCCGCCACAGCCAATCTGAACCCGCCCGACGGGCTCTTCACCTCGATCAAGCCTGCGCCGACCCCGGTCGACACCATCAACGGCATCTTCAAGGATACCCCCGACCTGGCCATTCTTGCTGTCTCGGACAAGGAGTACATCCTCCAGAATGGAACCGCCGAGCAGGCCTCGAAGGTCTGGGATACGATCAAGGGCAAGTCGGTGCAGATACCGGGCGCACTGGTCATCGCAAGCGCGCCGACGGTGGTGAAGGCCGCCGTAACCGACGACGCCATCCAGGCCAAGACCGCCGACTTCACCTTCAACCTGGCGCCGCCCGAGGATATCCCCGAGCTCAAAAACAATGCGACAGCTGTCCAGAAGGCCGCCTACAAGAAGGCAGTCGATGCGGCCAAGACAAAGGCGGATGCAATCGCCGCGGCTACCGCCGTTGGCCAGACCGTCACCCTCACCGGGACCTACGACTCCTTCACCCCCAACCCGATCCAGATCATCATGAAGGATGGAAATGTGGTGTTGGCCAAGGCCGCGGCAAAGTCCGTAGCCAAACCCGCAGCCAGGGCGGCTGCTCCCGCACGCCGCGCCGTGCATAAGTAAGCCGATACAGAATCCGCAGCAAACGAAGAGGCAGCCATTCGTGGCTGCCTCTTCTGCGTTATGACTTCAATAACCGTGTGTCCCATTCATCGCAATGAGTGGGAAGTCATGCCACTACGCTCCGCTGGTGAGCCAGCGCAGAGCGTTGGCCAGGAAGCGGGCCTGGAGGACGGGATGCAGATCGGGGATGCGGTGGTAGAGGAGCTTGCCCGCGCCGAGTCGCGTGCTGAAGGTTCCCGCGCCGATCTGGCGGGAGTGGTCGCGCGAGTAGGCGGCGACGATCTCGATCTCGGCGCCGTTGGGCGCGCGGTCGATGAGCAGGCCATTCGCCGCCTGCCCACGCGCCTGATAGTGGATGCCCATCGCCTGATCGACGGGCAGGCCGTCGTAGAGCGGGTGCTTGCGGACGAAGTACCAGTTGCCCATCCACGGCGCGCGCACGTCGCCGACCGTGCCGTTGTAGGCGAAGGCTCCGGCGGCGGCAAGCTGTTTCGCCACGCCATCGGAGAGCGCGTCGGTCTGCGGAATCGCCAGCAACGGCGTGCCCGCTTTGACTGCATCAATGATGCCTTCGGCCAGCGCGCCGGTGCGGGGCGCTCTGCGTGCCGCGCCCGCCGAGCCGCTGGGCTGCGCTTCGAGTCCGGTGGTGTCGCCCGCGCCCTGCGTGGCGGCGGCTCCAGTGACGATGCCGGAGGAGATGATGGCGTCGTACTTCTCGCCGGGCTTGAAATCCTGCACGGTGAGTTGAAAGTCCGGTTGCGCCAGCAGCTTGCGCAGCGCTGAGGAGATGCCGGAGACGCCAACCTTCAGCGGCGGCTCGGCGGTGCAGCCGCAGGGCAGAGCAGCAACCCAGATCTCTTTCGTCTGCTTGGCCAGCGGCGCGCTGGATAGCGCGAACTTGAAGCGATACAGGCCAACTTCGGTGAGTGGCGGAGTGATGAATGCCTCTTTGATGAGGTAGGAGAAGACATCTGGCGTCTGCGCGGGGGCAGGGAACTCGCCGAGCTTTTGCAGCTTGCCCGAGGGCGTGACGGCGGTGAAGGTGAGCGTGCCGGTGGCGGCCTTCGACGTGTCGTTGAGCAGAAAGAGGTCGAAGGTCGCGGCCTTGTCCAGCGCGATGCACACGGTGCGTTGCTTGGCCACGGGCCGCACGGGCAGCAGTGTCGCGGCGATGGGCGTCGGATCGCTCTTGAAGTTGCGCAGGTTGTCCACGATGCCGGAGTGGTTCTCGATTGCGGTGGACTCCCAGCCGGAGATCGCCGCAAAGTCCAGATCGTCGCTGATGCGCGCGTTCTCCATGTAGTTCTGCCAGGTGTCGTAGCACTTCTTGCCCAGCGAGAGCCAAAGCTTCTCGGTCGCCGGAAACGCCGCGCGAAATCCCCAGCGGTCGATGAACTTGTCGTACGCCGCAAGAATCTCGCGGTGGTCGGCAAGGTCGTAGCTCGTGTTTGCGGGCTGGTTGCCGATGCCGGTGGCGCGTGGGTTGGCCAGCTCATGCAGCATCAGCGAGTGGTTGTCCGGCGTGGCGCAGCCCTCCATCTCGCCGAATTCGGAGATGGCCTTGCGCTCGGGCGACCGGTAGGTGAACTCGGTGGGGGATTTGTAGAACTCGTCGTACCACTGATCGCCGGCGCCCTGATGCTGGTTCCACCAACCGCCCCACGGCTCCTCGTCGGAGCGATGCAGCTTGGCGTCATACGGCGCGAACCAGGCCTGCGCAGCCTTGGTCGGGGCCGCGACGAAGCCGTCGTTCAGCACGATGCAGCGGCTGGGGTCTTCCTTGCGCATCGCCTCCAGAATTGCGATAGTGTCGGGATTCTTCAGGTCCGCGCCAATCTCGTTCTGCAGGCAGTACTCAATGACCGACGGGTGCGAGCGATAGGCCTTCACCATCTCCACGCACTTGACAAACATATATCGCTGAGCGAATTTTTCGGCTGGGTCGGTGGGCTTCTCCATCACGGTTCCTGGCGCGTTGGCCTGCACTCCCGAGGGCAGCTTGCCGATGGCCATCTTGCCCGCGCCCGGCTCCATGTAACGCAGCAGGCCGAGGCGGTCGTGCGCGCGCAGAACGTCTTCCTTGGCCAGGTTGCGATGGAAGTTGAGGCAGGTCAGGTTCAGCTTTTTGGCTTGTGTAACCTCTTTCTCCGCAAGCTCCGGCGTGGGCCACATCCCATTGATGCCCCAGTATCCCCAGGAGATCGCCGTATAAATCTTCATCCGCCGCCCATTCAAACGGAACAGCGCATTCGTCCCCAACCCCTCCGGCGCGAACCAGCGAAAGCCGAACGCAATGGTGCGTTCATCCAAATTAAAAGCGTTCTTAAATCGAACTCGAAGCTCGTACACCTTGGGCGAGTCAAGACTCCATAACATCGCATCGGGACAAGGGAGTTCCACCGATGCTGTTCTCGTCAATATGCGATGAACCACGGGGCCTGTCGC